>JAAZLY010000283.1 GCA_012799115.1 Bacillota bacterium | reverse complement strand
TGATCATCAATGACAAGAATCTCCAAGGGACGGTAGTCTTGGTTCTTCAAGGAATCGAGACATTCTTTCAGATAATGGGCCCGGTTGTAGGTGGGGATCACAACACTAACGAGGGGCGATTCCAAGGCGACTTCTCTGTCTTGCTTCGTCATCTCACTTGGACTTGGTTCCTTGACTGTCCTTTGTTCTATCGGTGCGGTGGGCGGCTGAAGGATGGGTGCGCTCGCCTTACTTGGCTGGGAGGATAGACCTAGAATCTGGCCATAGACTTGTTCAATATCATCCGTTACATGCTGAATAGAGAAATGCTTGGCGACGAGTTGCCGAAGTTTACCCCGGTCCAGATTGATTCCTTCCATGACCTTCGTGATCTCCGCCTCAAACCGACTGGGACTGGAATTCTCCAGGAAGTCATGGTCACCAAAGTAGACACTCCATGCCAGGGCAAAGTTCTCTGGTGTAACTAAGCCAACGTATCCTGCATTGCCCGCTGCGATCACGGGTTTACCACAGCTCATCGCTTCTAGGGCGACACGGGCTGTGCCAACGACCAGGTCCGAACCTCGGTAAGCATCCACTGGGTCGAGTAGAGCTCCCGTCAAGAGAATCAGATCGTCTTGATAGCGCCGATTGACCATGTTTGCCAAGGCGTGGATGAATCCGCTGTCGGGACCACTGCCGACGATGGCCAATCGAACCGGGTGCTCCCTGGCTAGTGACTCAACGGCATGAATGGCGTCTTCAATGATCCGCGTCTTACCCCAGGCAATCCGGCTACACAGAGTGACGAGGAACTCTTGGTCGGTTAAGCCTAATTCAGTTCTGAATCCATCGTTTTTTGCTGGAGCGAAGTGCGTAATATCAATGCCATTGGGGATCACACTGATATTTTGCCTGCTGTAGCCGATCTTGATATTGATATAGCTGGCTACTGGCAAGCTCACTGCAATAACATGCTGGGTCGAATCAATCAAGCTCTGCAGTTGCCTGCGGGGATAGAACATGCCGTGGGCAGTGAACACCACCGGGATCAAGAACTCCTGCGAGATTTGGGCTGCGATTTTCAAACCAGCTATCTGGTGGGCATGGATAATCTGAATGTCGTGCTCTTGAATGATGGAACGTGTCTGTTCAAGTAATGTGGTGTAATTTGTGTGTAGCGGATTGTCGCTTTGAAAGGACATGATGCGGATTTCTAGACCTGCTTCTCGAAATAGACCGGTAAGTGGTCCGCCGCCAGTCCCAACGATTACTTTATGTCCTCGGGCCTTAAGAGATTTGGCGATCGCCAAGACATGGGTTTCTGTTCCTCCAACACCGAGTGAATCAATGATCATCAAGATGTTCATGGTTGTATGCACTTTATCAACCTCCCTTTGGGATACGCGTTTGTGTCATACTCTATGAAAGGGCAAGAAGAGATGGCCTAGGCGGTTGTTCCTATTTGCCTGGCAATCGGGAGAAGGTTCCCGATACATCAAGCTCGGTTCTTGCATACCATTACACCATAGAAGGCACCGAAACTAGGTGAGGAGGTTTTCCTGTGTATCCGACCATTGATGATCTGTTGCCGTTCTTACTCTTGGTTGCCATGTTGCTCTTGGTTGTTCTGGCCATCATCTGGGTCTAGGTGAATGGTCAAAGTGGGAGGGAGGGGTGGGCGAAATGCGGATCGTACTGACCTCAATTCTGTGTCAGTCAGGCCTGATGACCCATGTCCATGCTCTCGCACGCCATCTAGCTACGCAAGGTGAGTATGTGGCTATCGCCTTCAAGCGTACAAACTATCTCGATAGCTCTGCCCAGCAAGGGATACTAACTACGCTTGGCGAGGTTCCGTATTTGATCTATGGCACGGCTGCTGAGTTGCGGACATTCTTGCTCGAGAGTGGGTGTACTTTGGTCCATGCCCACTCTCATGCCACGTTTGATGATGCGACTCAGGTCAGCTTGGCCTTGGACATTCCTTTAGTTGTTACCCTGCATTCCGTCTTTCCCTGGCAACGAAGGTTCAGATTGACGCTACAGACTGCCAGAAAAATCATCGCTGTTGGTCCTGCTCATGCGCGCTCGGCGCGAGCTTTTCGTGGACGGATGGTCATCATCCAAAACGGAATCGACACAGATTTCTTCAGGCCCAATGAGGAGTTAGCAGACAAAAGTGATACCGTGAACGTCCTGTGGTATGGCCGGGTAGATGGAAGATTGTCTCGTGGACTTAAGGTTCTAGATCGGCTTGTACCCATGCTACCAAGCACGATCAACGTAACAGGACTAGGAATAGCACACCCTCCACCTAGGTCTTTTCCCATGCTTCCTTGGACAGATAACCCACTTCCACACCTACAGAAAAGCCATATCACCTTTGCCCACGGGCGTTCCCTCCGGGAGGCCATGTCTTGTGGTAGTATCGGAATGTTGCTTGGTTATGGATATGGAGGAAGGGTAACAGAAGCGCGCCTTAAAGGAGGGCTCGTCCTTGATGCCTTTCCCGAGTATCGTTTGCCACGCCCGCGGGTTCATCATCTTCTCCACGATATCCTTGAGATAGCAGATCACTCCAATCTTGCAGGGTTGCGGAAAGAGGCGAGATCGATAGCCCTCGAAAACTTTGACATTAAGGACATGGTTGATGCGGTTCAGGCTGTTTACTGCGATGCATTGGCGCGCTCTTGTGGGGGAACCTCCTCGCTTATCTCGTGAAGAGATTCTCTAGAAGCAAAAGAACAAACGAGGCTGGCTAGATGGATAACATCAGCGAGCCTCGTCTTTTTTAGGTATCCGTTGCCTGAAAAAACTGTCCCAGTTCAGGCAGGATTTCCGTCAGCTGTTTTGTCAGTTCACCTGGCGTCACAGACTCTCCCTCGATGCCTCTAAGGGCCTCTGTAATCTGGGGCAAAGCCTCCGCCACCCGCTGGAGTCCACCTTTGAAATCTGTCTGGAACTGCTCAAACAGTGGCAGTAACACCGGATAACCAGTGATGACTAGTGCAAGTAGCTTCTGTAGCAAGTCAAAGGCTTCGTTGGGTTCCCTAAGACGTCCATCTGTTGCCTCCAAGATCTGCACCTCCTTTCTGGGTCACACACTGCAAGACATTCATATACTATTGCATGTGGAAGGAGGGATGGGGGAGACCCATCCCAGCAACAACTAGGCAAGCAAGATCACAGCTAGAATCACGATCAAGATCAAGGCTACAAAGACGATGAAGGTTTCTTGGTTGTCAGTCATAGTTTGCACCCCCTTGGCGGAGAACTAAGAAGTTGCTACCCTTCTTGCTCATACAATATGACAGTCTATCTAGACTGACATAATGCTGAGTTCTCATTTCTGTCTTGGGGGTTGCCACTATGTATAGGCAAGTTGGTCGATCTTTGCTCCTGAACAAGCTACAAAGAGTCCCGGTTTATCGCGCCCTGTTCCGGGAACATCAGGCCGATATACTCTTTTTTGATCCACAGGGTATTGATTGGGAAAGGGAGAGAATACGTGGCATTCTTCTGAAGAGAGGTTGTTGGCTACAGGGTTTCTTTGCCTTTCCAGAGACGATTTACAATCGCTGTTTTCCCGAGCCCAGCGATCTCCTTGCCAAGCTGGGCGACACCATTGGCACGGAACAAATCTTCAACAATTGCACACACTTTGACAAGTGGGACGTCTACCAGACTCTGAGGGAAGGTGGTCTAGAGGAGTATCTACCAAAGACATATAGGTATACGACAGACGACTTGGCCGACACACTGGCTCAGCATCATTCCCTCGTATTGAAGCCCAGGTTAGGACATGGTGGTGCGGGGGTGATCAAAGTTACCTTGTTATCACCTAATGTGGTCATTGTCTTGTCCCAAGCAGGCGTGCCCGTTCCCCTCTGGAATGCAGAACTTTTCATCCCACTGTTGATCGGGAGTGCTCCGCCTGAGAGCTTCATCGCCCAGGAGTACATTGAGAGCGCCTTGATGGGGCAGGACAGATTTGATGTGCGGATCCTGATGCAGAAAAATGGGGTAGGGCGATGGGAAATAGGTGGGGAGCTGAGCAGGGTAGGTCTTGCCTCCAATTTATTGACAAACTACTATCATACCATTGCCGCTCCAGTAGACTTTTTGCCTTCTGATCTACTCAGTCGGCTAGAATCCATTAGTTACGCGGTTGCAGAGGCCCTCGATGGACCATTTGCACTCCTGGGAGAACTGGGTGTTGATTTTCTCATTGACGAAGGAGGGAATGCCTGGATTCTAGAGGTCAACGGTAAGCCGGACAAGAGTCTCTTTCGACAACTGGATGATCAAGCCATGCTCAAGCGAATCTATCTGAACCCCCTGGCTTACCAGGGATATCTGCTATCCGCTCCAGGTGCAAGACAAGTGCCCTAGGGTCTTGGCCCCTAGGGCACATCTTCGCCACACTACTGTCCCTTTGTCAACTCCTCTAGTTCGGGGAAGAAGCTGAAGAGCTGCTTAACAAGATCGTCCTTTGTTTGTTGATCCATGGCAGCTAATCGCTTCGTTATCTTGGGGATCACATCCTGAACTTGCACACCCGTTCCGGGGTTCTCTCCGGTAAGTTGCCCTAGTAGAGCGGTTAGTTGAGGATAGCTGGCGGCCAGTAAGGGAAGCAGTTTGAGTAATGAATCGAGTGTTTGACCATCTTTCTCCTTCAATGCAAGACCTCCCATCCTCGTTATAGGTTGAAGCCGATGATCAGAAGCACAACCAGGAATAGAATGAAGATGGCCGTAACAGGGTCCATTCCGCAGCATATAGGTCTGGGTCTGCCCATTTTATTCACTCCTTCCGGGTTTTATTGAGGAAAGCTGGCTGGCTATTGTTTCCAGCAACTCAGGATCCATCTGTTCGAGAAAACTCGTTAGTTTAGAGAAAATGCTGCCAGAGAAAATCGAAGATAGCATTGGGATCCCTCCTGCGAGGGCGGAGGAGAGGTCGAGTTCGTTCTGTCTTTGAAATGGATTCCCCATGGAACACCCCCCTTTCTGTCTTATGGTATTCAGGTCTCCCTAAAGGGAATTAGGTGCCTGCTCCTATTTTTGGACAGAGAAAAGGTGCTGGACTCGTTTGTCCAGCACCTTGCTTATAACTGTTGATTATAGAGCTTGTTGATAGAGCTCAGCTACTTTCTCCCAGTCAATCACGTTAAAGAGTGCATTGACATAATCAGCTCTCACGTTCTTGTACTTGAGGTAGTAGGCATGTTCCCAGACGTCGATACCGAAGATAGGAGTCAGTTTGCCACCATGGGTCATCAGTGGGTTATCTTGGTTTGGTGTACTGCTCACAAGGAGTTTGCCATCTTTGTCTGTCGAGAGCCAAGCCCAACCAGAGCCAAAGACGGATGCGGCATGTGTCGTCAGTGTCTTTCTCAGTTCCTCGAAGCCGCCAAAATCGCTCTGAATCTGCTTTCCTAGGTCGCCCCCTGGTTCTTTGCCACCTTTGGGGCTGAGCGTGGCGAAAAAGAGGTTATGGTTATAGAAGCCACCGCCATTATTCCGTACCGTCGTTCGCAGGGCCGAATCACCGATGGCATCAAGGTCCATTAGAATCTCTTCAATCGTCTTGCCCTTCAGACTTGGTAGTTTCTCTATGGCTCCATTTAGGTTATTGGTGTAAGCGGCATGATGTTTGCCGTAATGGGTAAGCATGGTTAGTTCATCGATATGGGGTTCCAAGGCATTAAAGTCATATGTCAATTTCACTTGTTCAAACATGGAATCATCTCCTCAGTAATCCTAACCGAACAAGTTAGGAATTGATTTGATTCCAGTGTAACATAGCATTCTATTAAATGCAAGTGATTATCATTTTCATTGGATAGATTCACCAAACTTTCCTAGTGCTTGGTTGTATCCTTCCGTTTAACTGGGGTTTTAGTTCCATCTGGTTGCATGATCACGGTATTATCAAGCATCGTGGCAAAGTTCTGACGAAAACGTGCCAAGTATTCTTGCCTCAAGCGGGCCCTTTCTTCTGACTCTTCAGGCGTAAGTCCTTCGTCCTTGGCCTTCTTGGCCAGTTCGTTAATGCGCTTCAGTAATTGTTCCACTCTGTAACTCCTCACTCTTGTTGATGCTACCTGACTTCGAGAAAAAGCAGCTAGTTCCTCCTAGTGGTCGCCTAGAACCATGCTTTCAACCAATAGCGTTCAAAGAACATCTTTGTCAGGTAGGCCAGGGGGTTAGGATGGGAGAGGGTCATCACCGGGGGCCGCTGGAAGGCATCGACGGAGACAAAGGAGCCTCGTTTTAACCCAGTCAACATGGACGCTCCTTTCGCCCCGCCGACAAAACTAAAGCGCTGCGGTTGGTTGGTATAGGCCAGGGCTAGATTCCGGGCCACAACTTCAGCTTGATAGTGGGCAAAGAATCCAAGCTTCGGGATGGGGGTGCCTTGAGGTGAAAGTATCGAGGTGGCATCGCCCAGGGCATATACATCCTCCAGGCAGGTGGCCAAGGTGTGAGGATCAACTGTTAACCAACCTTCTCGGTTAGCAATCGGGGAGTTCCTGAAGGGAGCGGGACCTTTGTGATGGGGAATGCCGATAAACAGATCTCCCGGGATATCCGAGCCCCTAGGCCCGACGATTCCAGTCTTGGAAAGCGCGTGCGTTTCCCGCCCGGTGAAAAGTAGAATGTTCCGTTTCTCCATAATGGATTTGAGTTTCTCGCTGTAGGCAGGGCTGGCAAAGGACAAGAGGCGGGATTCGGGAG
>JAAZLY010000282.1 GCA_012799115.1 Bacillota bacterium | reverse complement strand
GTTTTGTGTCGAGAGGAAGTAGTGGGATATGGCATAGAAAATTGACCCTAAGATGCTTGGGGAGCTTGTGAACAGTAGAACAATGGGGCTCAAACGTAGTCGTCAAGCAAAAAAACGCACCATAATACTTGTTAGACGCGCGTAAACATGCTATGATCATGTCGTTGAGTTTCTTTGACTCGGTTGAAGAGTAACCCTCTTCGACCACAAGGAGGACAAGCTTCCTCCTTCAGTTACCGTATTCCTAGACGAAGTATTCTATGGACAGGATCTACTTCTTCTGGATGAACATATACATGGAAAAAGACCCTCAAGTGGCCGAAAAAACAATGCAAAGGAAGGACGGGTTGAAGCATGAGTTGGCTTGTTCTAGTATTCGTAGTGAGTGTACTAGCTTTACTGTACGGAGGCCGAAACTTCTACTCTGTAAAGAAGATCGATGAAGGCACTCAGTTGATGAAAGATATCTCTTCCCAGATCAGGCTTGGGGCGATTACGTTCCTACAATATGAGTTTCGCATGATTGCTTTTATTGGCGTCATAGTTGCCTTGTTAATGGGTGTGGCGGTTGGTTGGTATGTGGGCGCGGCGTTTGTCATCGGTGCTACGATGAGTTCTCTAGCAGCGGTGGTAGGTATGCAGATCGCTACCTATGCCAATGTGCGGGTATCAAACACTGTAAGAACCAGCAAGAAACTGGGACAAACCTTGAAGGTCGCCTTTCAGGGTGGTTCCGTTATGGGACTGTGTGTGGGGGGCTTTGCCCTTCTGGGTCTCGTCATTGTTTATGTGGTCTTTGGAGTTCTCCTTAAGCAGCTGTCGATTGAAAACGTATACTTGGTAAGGAACTGGTTGGGGATCGAGTTCTCGCCTTTCACCATGACCATTTCTGGGTATGCCCTTGGCTGCTCGATTATTGCTATGTTCTTCCGTGTCGGCGGAGGGATTTATACCAAAGCAGCTGACATGGGTGCTGACTTAGTTGGTAAGGTGGAAGCGGGTATTCCAGAAGATGATCCTCGGAACCCTGCCACGATTGCTGACAACGTTGGAGACAATGTGGGGGACGTAGCTGGTCTTGGCTCCGACCTGTTGGAGAGTTTTGTGGGTGCTATCGCTTCCGCAGTGATCTTATCCTTTCACCTTTTCCTATCAAGTGAGGCAAAAAATGCCGGGATGACACAATCAGCGCTGCAGAAAATGTTTATGTACCCAGTGGTCCTTGCTGGCTTTGGAGTCCTTGCCTGCATCATTGGCATCGCTTATATCATCCGAAAAGAGCTCTCTGAAGATCCTCATCGCGAGCTCAATATTTCCACTTGGGTATCGGCTGGTCTCACCATTGTGCTGGCTGGCTTTGGGAGTTGGCTGATGTTCAGAGGCGAAGACTTAACGGGTCTAAACTTTGGCCTCGGGGCATTTTCTCCCTGGATTGCCTCTGTTTTAGGTATTGTAGCAGGTGTCTTAATTGGCTTTATCGCTGAGTATTACACCAGTTATGACTATAAACCCACGAAAACCATTGCTGCGGCTAGTACGGAAGGTCCAGCTCTGACCATCACCCAGGGCCTATCAGTGGGGATGCGCTCCACGATGGCTCCGGTTGTGGTACTAGGTGCAACTGTTATTGCCGCTTACGGTGTGGCCGGAATCTACGGAATTGCCATGGCAGCAGTTGGTATGCTTTCCTTTGTCTCTACCACTGTTACGGTTGATACCTATGGTCCCATCTCCGACAATGCTGGTGGTATTGCGGAGATGAGTAAGTTGGATCATGAAGTGCGGGAGATCACCGACAAACTTGACTCGGTGGGCAATACAACGGCCGCCATCGGTAAGGGCTTTGCCATCGGTTCTGCGGCTTTGGCTGCCACATCTCTCATGGTTGCTTACATCTTTTCTTTCTCACCACCAGATGTGGATCCGATCCTCAATATGATTGATCCCATGACCCTAGTAGGTGCCCTGGTGGGTGCGGCGCTACCTTACTTGTTCTCCGGCATGTTGATTGAGTCGGTGACAAAAGCAGCCCGCAAGATGGTTGACGAGGTTCGTCGTCAGTTCAAGGAGCATCCGGGCATCCTCGATGGAAGCGAGCAGCCCGATGTCAAATCTTGTATCGCTATTGCCTCTGAAGGAGCCTTACAAGAGATGAAGGTACCGTCTTATATGGCAGTTCTCTTCCCGATTTTAGCTGGCTTTGTATTTGGAGCTAACTTTGTGGGTGGTGCCTTGATCGGATCCATCATGTCCGCCATCATGTTGGCGCTCTTCACCGGAAACGCCGGTGGCGCCTGGGATAATGGAAAGAAACTGATCGAATCCGGGGCCATGGAAGGTCACGGCAAGGGTGGTCCGACTCATTCGGCTGCAGTTGTGGGTGATACCGTAGGTGATCCCCTCAAGGATACTGTCGGACCTTCGCTGGATATTCTAATTAAAATCATGTCGACCGTATCTCTCATCGCGGTTGCAGTGTTCTCCAAGTACAATCTCTTTGACTGGTTGGCAAGTCTGTTCTAGGAAGCTCGGCAGCGTGTGACAAAGGATTTCCTTGTTGGTTAGTATGATCGATTACCGCTAACATGTGTCTCAGTGCATGTTAGCGGTTTTTTGTTGCGAAGGAGCAAGTTCCAGTAATGGCCGCTCGAAGAGGCAAGATGCCAGCGCTCATTTCACCCGAGGGATTTCCCTAGGTAGAAGGTGTACGTAGTTGTTGCGTTAGAATATGCTTTGAGTGAATCAACACAGGAAGTGGATACATTCTCTGTGATTTGGTTTCGTTCTTTGGTATGACTGCGCTTTAGGGATATATCATACCTTTGGTCGATGCTTAATTTCCCCGTTTTCTTTAGACTTCAAGATACAGAGTCTTGTCAAATCTGGAACGATAACCGGCCCAAAGATTTTGGCAGAGGCTCGGAAGAACAGAAAGTCTTTCTGGAAGGAGTGGTTACTGATTAGGAAGGCCAAAGAAAAGGGGATGAACTCCACTACAGGCGACGGGCTCTTGCTTACTCAACACGGCAGCCGGAGGAGCCAGAAACCTTAGTTTTGCAGTTTGAGCGCCTAATTGGTACGAGCTCACCCGACTTTTTCGACTGGATAGTAAGGTTTCGTTTCGTAAACGGTCTGTAGTCTTGGATAAGGCACCATAGTCCAAACGATGCATCGATAGAGCGCAAAATGCAATAAACATCGCACTTACGACATATAAACTGGTATGGTGTCCGCGACAATTGGGTCAAGTAGTAGTTTTGCTACCCCTGTTCGGGCTTGAAGAGAGGAGGACGAAGTGCATTTAAGATCCATTCGTAGAAGATTCATCGGCTGCGGTTTGCTCCTCGCCCTGAGTATTCTTGCTGCAGTCTGGCTTGATCCAAGACAGATTGGCTCTAGCATTGTTTTGAGTCTTTTGATCGTCGTCCTTGTGGGGCTTTTCGTCCGACAAAGCCGAATCCTTCAAACAGCCAAGCTCATCTGGGATAACCGCATTTTGGTGATCTCTGGGGAGCTCATAGATAAGCGACATCGGATAGCTCAGGAAGTGGACGAATTGGTATTGTCTACCTTTGGTATGCTGAGTTTCGGTCATGTCTATGAATGGGGCCGAAGGGGCCTGTGGGGCATCCGCCTCAAGACGGTGGATGTTGATCAGAAGAAAATGCGTCTTTCATTTGGCAACGAGCGTCAGGCGATGTGGTTCGAATTTGAGCATGGGATTGATACTAAACAGCAGATCCTGGAGGTGGTCCAAACATTGTGGAGAGAAACGGGTGTTGAGGCCACAATCCGAGGTTGGTGAAGGGACCATTGTCCCTTGACTTGTTTGGCTGGGATAATTCCGAGCTATAGGAGTCGCCTAGACGATATGACTAAGCCAGCCAACGCTTAAGGATGACGTAACGTTTGTCGTCGAAGGAGTTCCATTCGTATTGACCGTTGTGATCGATGCAGAATCTTGTGCTTTAATAACAGACTGGGGGAAGGCTAATGAGAAGAAATTGGTGGGTAATTTCGCTTCTTGCCGCGTTCGTGTTGTTTGGTACTGTCTGTGAGGTACATGGACAGTCTTTCACGCAATGGGCCATCACTGCCACTGCAAGCAGTGAGTATGGAAGTGGAGACTGGTCGGCTCAGCAGGCGTTGGGTGAACCCAATGTCTACCCCAATTATGGGGATAACGGGCATGCTTGGGCACCTAGTCAGAAGAACAATGGTCTACAATGGGTAGAGCTAGGGTTTGCGGAGGCGGTTTATGTCGATCATGTGGAGGTCTATGAGACTTTCAATCCGGGGGCCATCGTAAAAGTGGAGCTCGTGGACGCGACAGGACGCTGGCACCTGATCTGGCAAGGTAATGGGGGATCTGCAGGGATCACCGCAAGGGTGTTTAGGGTCAAAAATGACATCGTGGCAGTACCCTGCAAAATGGTGCGGATCACGTTGGATACAGACAGCGTTAGTGGTTGGAACGAGATCGATGCAGTGAGTATCACTGGCAGCCATAACTCGCCTTGGCCTCAAGGTCAGGGGGAATCCGGCGTAGTTCAGTGGGCAAGTGGAGCTAAAGCTAGCAGTCAATATCGAGAGGACCGGTGGACTCCGGAGCAAATGACTGGCCTCCCCGATGTTTATCCTAAATATGGCGATTACGATACAGCTTGGGTAGCAAGCACGAGCGATGGCGGGGAGGAGTGGGCTGAACTTTTTTACGACGAGGCCGTGTATGTGAAGCGCATCGATGTGTATGAAACCTGCAATCCGGGGGCAATTGTCAAGGTCGAGGTTATTGATGAAACAGGAAGGACCCATGTAGTCTGGGAGGGCAGAGCCCAAATCGCTCCAGAGGAATCCCGCATCTTCTCCATCGACAACATCAACGTTGACACGCCTGCACGTCATATTCGGTTGGTGCTCCGAACGGATCAAGTACCAGGTTGGAATGAGATTGATGCAGTATGCCTGATTGGTACGCGTAGCATGATACAAGAGACGAGGGCGATTGGTCCCCTGGAGCAGTTAGCATCGATCATTCTCCGATTTGGGAAGGCTGTGGAACGGGGGAAGGAAGAACGCTTAGCGGATGTAGTATTTCTCCAGGAACTAGAGCAGATCTTACGGGATCTTTCGACCATTAGTTTTTAGGGATGGGTGAGCGAAGAGTTGATAGCGCTTCATGTCCTTCTAGTTCCGATTAGTGTGCGGAGGAAGTTGATTCTGCAAGAGCCTATGAGGCGGGCTCCTCAAGCTCTGAAGAGAAAGGTAATAGGTGAAGGATCCTAAGAATGTCCGAAGGAGCGATTAGCGTCATGGGCGATTCTGAAGTCAAGCCGGACACTCCTCAGATGGCTGGAGGAATCATCATGGGAACAGGTGGGTCTCAACTGCGTATTAGTGGATCTAGGTGTGCGTAATAATCCGCCGGAGGCCCTGGAAATGATACATCATTAGATAAAGAACAATACAGCCCTCATTTGCTGAAGGCTGTATATTCTTATACTGGTTTAATGTTGTTGGCTCAATTTCGGATAAATCTGCCGCCCACTTCTGACAACGGTTTCAATAAAGCCACTTCTGTTTCTTGCTTCTTCCAAAAGTATGGGTTCAATCCGTATATCAACCAAGTGTGTCAGCTCTACTAGTTTAACTCTTGGTTCAAGGATATCACCCTCAATTTTTTCAACGATAACAGCTAGATCAATGTCAGAGTCAGAATCAGCCGTTCCTT
>JAAZLY010000281.1 GCA_012799115.1 Bacillota bacterium | reverse complement strand
TTCCGTTTTTCCTCCCACTGGCTCTGTAGCTTTTTTCTGAAGTATGGTCGCTCCCCGTGTGGGAGCGTGGATTGAAACTAAACTACCGTGACGCTTTAACCGCGTTAGGTGTGTCGCTCCCCGTGTGGGAGCGTGGATTGAAACGTTTTACCTCCAACGCTATCACCATAACACGTAAGTCGCTCCCCGTGTGGGAGCGTGGATTGAAACGGCCTTATGCGCTCCGTATGTTTTGGGTTATCATAGTCGCTCCCTGTACGGGAGCGTGGATTGAAACGACCAACTCTGCCACAATGCTACTCATAAGATCGATGTCACTCCCTGTACGGGAGCGTGGATTGAAACCCCTCTGCGATGGCGATGCAAAGCTCGATCAGAGCGTCGCTCCCTGCGCGGGAGCCTGGATTGACACCTGCGACCTCTACCACCCCAAGGTAGCGCGCTATTAAAGCTCTCTGTGCGGTAGAGTGGATTAGTACTCGAAGCTAGGCTAGATGAGTCAGTGTCATCCATCCTTGCTCTCCGCGCAAAGTCATGGATTGTCGATGCTTGAAACGACTAGGACTTGTCCCTTGGGCTGATAGAAAAACGAAGTAAAAATCGCTAAGACGACAACGAATGAAAGGTGAGCAATAATGGTAACAACCCCGTCAAGCCCTTGAGGTAGCTTAGCCTCTATGGAGGGGCCAAGGATCACTCCCATTACACCAACCCAGGCTAGCAAAGCAAATGCCCTTGAGGAAGAGAGAACCAAATCCAGAAAAGTGAATGAAGTACAAGATTAGGACACCCAACAGGCAAGTGACAGTTATGTCGGCATTGCACCGATCATCGTAGATGCTGGATGTTCTCTGTGCACGATATTTGTCGCTGCGATCTGCCAAAAGATCACATCGCTCCAACCAACGAGACAGCCTGCATAGCTTACCTCGTGCCAAGATTCCAATCAAAACTCCAGTTAAGATTGGGCTACCCTCAATCATCCCTATCACATCTATGAAATAGTTCTGCCCTCGGAGTTTTCTTCGTAATCAAGCCCCCAGAGGATTTCAGGGGCTTTTCGTTCTTCAGGCACACCTTCCTCGCCCTAGAATACTATACAGGGTAAATGAAGGGGGGAATTTATGTGTCGAAAAAAGCGTGGACTCTCTTAGTAATTGCGGTGGGCATCGTTGCTATTTTGTTAGGGGCTAACGCGTCCGCTCAAGAACTGGAGACTGTTCGTCTCTCTGAAGTAGTAAGGTCGGTCTTCTACGCACCTCAATATGTGGCCATTGCCAATGGATTCTTTGCAGAAGAGGGAATCGAAATTGATCTTAGCACTGCGTGGGGCGCCGATAAAGGAGCTGCAGCTCTAATCTCTGGATCGGTTGATGTCGGATTCTTTGGCCCCGAGGCTACCGTATACATCTACCAGCAGGGAGCTACAGATCACCTGGTGGGCTTTGCGCAGCTCACCGCCAGAGACGGGTCCTTTTTCTTAACCAGGGACGTTCATGAGGACTTTGAGTGGGATAATGTCAGAGGAAAGACTATCGTCGGAGCCCGCATTGGTGGGGTTCCACAAATGTCACTGGAATGGGTCTTAAAGAAACATGGCATTGAACCTTTTGTTGATGTTGAGATTATCACCAGCCTTGCCTTTGAAGCTGCAGTTGGCGCCTTTGAGGCAGGTATGGGAGACTACATCGCCCAGTTCGAACCAGCACTAAGTGAGATCGAATCCCGGGGCCGGGGAAAAATTGTAGCCTCCATCGGTGCTGAAGCAGGACCCGTCAGTTACACTGTCTACCACGCCAGAAAGAGTGTACTAGAAGAAAACCCAGGACTGTTTGAACGCTTCACCAGAGCCATCCATAAAGGGCAGATCTGGGTAGACAGTCACACAGCAGAAGAAGTGGCAGAAGTGATCGCGCCCTTCTTCCCACTTATCGATCATGACATCCTAGTTATGAGCATGGGTCTCTATCAGGCGATTGACGCCTGGCCCACCACACCTGTCATTTCCGAAGAACACTTCTTACACCTCCAAGAGATCATGATGGAAGCGGGCGAACTTTCCGAGATTGTACCTTTCTCCATTCTCATGGAAAACACCATCGCCAAGTCAGTGGTTGGTGACATCGACTGAGCATAGGGTCTGCTTGAAGGGGGGAAGAATGTGGCTCGCGTGGATCTTAAGAACGTAGATTTGAACTATCACACTGAGGCTGGCGAAGTGGTGGCCCTGAAAGACGTTAACTTGACTGTGCAGGATCAAGAATTTGTCGCCATTGTAGGGCAAAGTGGCTGCGGCAAGAGCACCTTGCTTTCCCTCGTAAGCGGACTTCTCACGCCAACGCGGGGCGAAGTAACCATTGACGGAAGCCCAGTGCAAGGTACCAGCAAACGAGTTGGCTACATGTTGCAGCAGGACTATCTTTTCGAATGGCGCACCATCTTGGATAACGCCCTCTTGGGTTTGGAAATTCGCAAAGCAAAGACCCCTGCCGCAGTAGCAGAGGTCAAGGAGATGCTCAAAACCTATGGTCTCGGGGGATTTGAAGACTACTACCCCTCACAGCTGAGCGGTGGAATGCGTCAGCGGGTGGCCCTGATCCGGACTCTGGCCACAAAGCCCGATGTGTTACTCCTCGACGAACCCTTCTCTGCCTTGGATTATCAGAATAGGCTCTCGGTGGGGGAAGAGGTCGTGAAAATCCTTAGAGAACGGAAAAAGACTGTTCTGATGGTCACCCACGATATTCCCGAAGCCGTCAGTATGGCCAATCGCGTTGTGGTTATGACTCCACGACCGGGTACCATCCGATCTGTGCACTCTATTAAGATGTGTGATGAAGGGCTGACACCACTGCAAACGAGGGAAGTACCAGAGTTTCGTGAGTACTTCGGAGCGATCTGGAAGGAGTTGAACGCAGATGCCTAACAAAGCATACTCGGCTGAACATCTAGAGTACTTGCGGAGTCGACGGTTACAGCGTATCTGCGTCCGAGGGGCCCAGCTCCTCATTGTCCTTGGACTCTTCTTCCTTTGGGAGATCGCTGCCTCCAGGGGCTGGATCAACGCCTTTATTTTCTCTCAACCTACCAGAATCTGGACTGCAATCCTTCGTTTGGCCCAGGGCGGAGAGCTCTGGCGACATCTAGGTTGGACTGTTTGGGAGACAGTCTTGGGCTTTTCCATCGGAACGGCGGCCGGCATCGTCATTGCCATTTTGCTGTGGTGGTCTACCTTTATCTCCAAGGTCATGGATCCCTATATCGTCGTCTTAAACAGCATACCTAAGGTGGCCCTAGGGCCTATCTTCATCGTCTGGCTCGGCACCACAATCACCGCAGTTGTAGCGATGGCCATCTCCGTTTCCATCATTGTTACCATTATGATGATGCACACAGGCTTTAAAGAAGTGGATGCCAATCAGATCAAACTGGTTCGGACCTTTGGCGGTACCA
>JAAZLY010000280.1 GCA_012799115.1 Bacillota bacterium | reverse complement strand
GATGCGACCTTGGATCTGCTGGTGATTTCCGGTTTTGATTCTGACGTGGACCAGGCTCTTCAGGTCATCCAACAGTATGATAAGAAGGTGTTTGCTCCGGTAACTCCCGCTCCGGTCGTTGCCAGTACGCCTGAAGTGACAGTGACGCAGCAGAGTATCCCCATCTACTATGGTAACGGAGAGCACATCACTGGATTATTACTGCAATCCTTCCCAGACATTGAGTTCAAGTGGGAAGAGCGAACCCGCACGATCCAGGCCGAAGCGCTGGACGATGATTGGGCGCAAGTAAAGGCTTTAGTGAAACAATATGACATTCCCGCGTTCTATGTAAAGGGCATACTAGGAAGCGCTGATGAGACCTTTGTCTTGATTGAACACCAAGGAACAACCAAACTACTAAGAAAAGGTGATGTTCTAAACGATTGGACAATGACGTCAGTTGAGAATGGTGTTGTGGAGTTTGCTCTCGCGGATCAAACTTTCACCATCAGGATGGGGAGGTAGCTTGATGGTCATCCTTAGGAAACCATGTCTCTTATTGACCGCAATCCTTGTGACTTTGCTTATAGGTTCTGTCGCTATGGCCAGCGAACTGGACCTGCAGTTTGATGATGTGCCTTTTGCTCAGATTTATAGAATGTTAGGGGAAAGCCAAGGTCTGAATGTGCTCGTGGATCCTTCCGTACAAGGACGGGGAACCTTTGGCTTACAAGGTGTATCGTTTGAAGAGGCTTTAGATCTGATCTCACTGCATAGCGGTTATACCTATCGCCTCGAGGGTCGTACCCTCCTCGTGAGTGGCAAAGAACCTGTGCAGGAAGAAAAGGTCAAAGAGATACGCTATGTAAGCACAACCGCTCTTACTCCCGAAGAGGTGTTCGATGGACTAGCTCTGATCATGCCTCGCTCCGATGTGTATGTACAACAAGGAGGCGGATTGGTCGTCCTTCAAGGTACTTTGGAAACCCTCGATCGGGCGGAGGCCTTACTTACCAAACTAGATGCTTCGAAGGCTGCGAAGCCCACCATAACAACGGATCGTTCAGTCTTGCAGATCTTTAAAGAGCTCAGTGCCAATATGGGTCTTAACCTAGTGGCAGATCCGGCCCTGGAGCAGAAACGTGTTTTCCTAAATGTGGTGAATCAAACGCCTGATGAACTTATCGCCCAGATTCAGCAATTGGTACCTCTGAAGGTAGAACGAACCGAGTCTACCTTAATGGTGGCTAGTCTTGCTGATCTGAGTACGGAGAGGATTAAGGTGTATCGTCTAAACTATGCCAATCCAGAGGCGACGCAAAGTGCGTTGACTACACTTGTACCTGAGGGGAACGTGCGCATTGACGAAGATCGCAAGAGCGTGATTGTGCGAGGGACGGAGATGCAGCTCGCTGAGGTAGATCTCTTTATGATCGACTTTGATACTCCCCTACCACAAGTTGTCCTAGAAGTATGGGTGCAGGAGATGTCGACAGAAGCCCTCAAGAACCTCGGTGTAGAGTGGAAGGGTCTACCGTCGTTCTCTGGTGGTGATGCGCCGGTCTTCTTTGAGCTACAATGGGAACCTTGGGAATTGATCCTGGCCCTTCGAGCTCTAGAGGATGCAGGGGATGCTAAGCTTTTGGCTAGTCCTAAAATTGCGACCCTCAGTGGTCAAGAAGCCCGGATCTTCGTCGGCGACCGCGTGCCGATTGTCCTTGATGATAAGGAAGGGGAGCGCTCGATTCATTTCTTGGAGTCTGGTATCAATCTGCGGGTCACACCGAGAATTTCCGACGATGGGTATGTGACCATTCTGGTTAGGCCCGAAGTCAGTACGTTTATCTGGAGAACGGATACGGACTTTCCGCAGATCAGAACGAGGGAAGCAGAGACTACGGTCCGGGTAAAAGATGGACAACCTATTGTCTTGGGCGGCTTACTCCAGGAACAAGAGTCGGAGAACATCTCGAGAATTCCGTTTTTGTCGCAGCTTCCGCTTCTCGGTAGCCTCTTCCAGTGGAAGGAAAACAAGAACTACCGAACGGAAACGACCATTTTCCTCATTCCACGCATTGTTGACGGAGATCATGGTGTGGTGGACCAGGGTTTTTTTACAGCGGCCCAGTAGCTGAAAGGGCAAAAGAGCCCGAAGAGGTGTATACGCAAGGTTACTGGGTTGAGCTGGCAAAGCAGAGATTTGCAGGGGGGGTGAGCGCGGAGACACGCAACTGGGAAGGTGGTTTGGGAGCCGTATATCATGACAAGCTCTTTGGTGTAACAGGTTTTGTGCAATATTCGATACCATATTTTATGGGGCGATTTCAAGTGGACCTGTTATCCAATCAAGAGTGGGTACCGCAATTAGCGGTGGGGGTTCCCATAGGCCTTAAAGATTTCAAGATTGAACCCCATTTGTTGTGGACAATGCAGAAGGACTATCCGCATAATCCAAGGCTTGGTTTACGTGTACAGTACAATTTCTAAGAAGTCCCTGCCGCAGGGCAGAGAGTCTCTAGATTCAATCAAGGAGGAAAGAAAATGATTAACAAGATTGTTAGAATGCTGAATCAAGAGCAAGGT
>JAAZLY010000279.1 GCA_012799115.1 Bacillota bacterium | reverse complement strand
GCCCCTTGTGACTATGCCTACCTATCTTGGGGGACTTGGTTTTAACTACAAGTGGAATATGGGCTGGATGAACGATATGCTCAGTTATATGAAGGAGGATCCCATTCACCGTAAGTATCACCATAATCTCGTTACCTTTTCTCTGATGTATGCCTTTAGCGAGAACTTCTTGCTACCACTTTCCCACGATGAAGTCGTCCATGGAAAGCGCTCCCTCCTCGATAAGATGCCAGGGGATTATTGGCAGAAGTTTGCCAATCTCAGGGCCTTCTTAGGATATATGATGGGACATCCAGGTAAGAAGCTCCTCTTCATGGGTTATGAGTTTGGCCAGTTTATCGAGTGGAAGTATGATGAAGATCTAGATTGGCATCTCCTTGATTATCCCATGCATCGTCAGATGTGGGAATACAACAAGGCTCTAAACCACTTCTATAAGGAAAATCCAAGTCTCTGGGAGTGCGATCAAAGCTGGTCTGGTTTTGCCTGGATTGATGCCAATGATATCGAACAAAGTGTTCTCTCCTTTATTCGTAGGGCGGAGGACCCTCAGGACTTTCTTGTTGTAGTTGTCAACTTCACGCCAGTTGTCAGGGAACATTACCGGATTGGTCTACCTGAGGGCGGGGAGTATGTCGAGGTCTTTAATAGTGATGACCCTGCGTGGGGCGGATCTGGACAGGGTAATCCAGGCTCCATTCAGGCGAAGGAGGTCAAATGGCACGGGCAGGAGTATTCCCTTGAGCTTACGCTGCCGCCACTGGCCACGATCTTTTTACGGAAGATGGCAGAAGAAATCTAGATCGGGAGGGGTAGTAATGCAGAAAAAGGAACTTGTAGCCATGCTCTTGGCGGGTGGTCAAGGTAGCCGCTTAGGGATTCTTACCAAGAAACTGGCGAAGCCAGCTGTCCCCTTTGGGGGGAAGTACCGGATTATCGATTTTACCTTGAGCAACTGCTCGAACTCGGGTATCGATTCAGTCGGCGTCTTAACCCAGTACCAGCCGCTCACCCTGAACGCCTATATTGGCATTGGTAGCGCCTGGGACTTAGATCGTAGTGGCGGCGGAGTGTCTGTATTGCCTCCCTACGTGAAAGACCAAGGGGGCGAGTGGTATAAGGGAACTGCGAATGCCGTGTACCAGAACATCGACTTTATCGCCCAGCATGACCCCGAGTATGTGCTAATTCTCTCGGGCGATCACATCTACAAGATGGATTATAGTAAGATGCTCAGCTACCACAAGAGTAAGGGTGCTGCGGGTACCATTGCCGTGATTCCAGTGCCTTGGGAAGAGACACATCGTTTTGGTGTGATGAAGGCGGATGAGCAGGGCCGCATTGTAGAGTTTCAGGAAAAGCCCAAGGTGGCGAAGAGCAACTTGGCTTCCATGGGAGTTTATATCTTTAATTGGAAAGAACTGCGATCCTATTTAGAAGCAGATGAGGCGGATCCAAAATCGAGTAATGACTTTGGCAAGAATATCATTCCAAAGATGCTTAGAGCGGGGGAACCCCTTTACGCCTATGCCTTTAGGGAGTATTGGAAGGATGTTGGGACCGTCGATTCGCTCTGGGAAGCGAATATGGATCTGATCAAAAAGGATCCCGATCTGAAGCTCAATGACTCCAAATGGAAGATCTTTTCCCTCAATCATACCTATCCGCCCCAGTTGGTGGGCCCTCTGGCGGATGTGCAGGGTTCCCTCTTAAGTGACGGATGCTTGGTTCTAGGCAGGGTGCACCATTCGGTGATCTTCACAGGTACCCAAATAGAGGAGGGTGCTGAGGTGACGGATTCCGTCATTATGCCTGGGGTTAAGATTGGCAAAGGTGCCCTCGTCCATAAGGCGATCATTGGAGAGAACACCATTGTTGAGGCTGGTGCAAAGATTGGGGTTCCGGCCAGACCCGGTGAGAAGGTTGAAATCAGTAACGAAAACGGGATTACGGTGATCGAGGATAATGTGTGTGTACCAGGAACGATGCGGATTGTGGAAGGAACAGTGCTGAGCGTGGCGGAGTGGCCGGAATTTCCTGAAGAATGGATTTCCTAGGGGAGGTTTGAAGATGAGAGACTTACTTGGCATTATTGATTTGTCTGAACCGACAGAGGGCTTGGGAGAACTCACCCTTCACCGTACCTTAGGGGCCGTGCCCTTTGGAGGACGTTACCGGGTGATCGATTTTACCCTGAGTAATATGGTGAATGCCGGGATCCGAAATGTCGGCATTCTCTTGAATGATCGATTTGGTCCCCTCTTGGATCACATCAAGGATGGCAAGGAGTGGGACTTGAATCGCCAAAGGGATGGTATGTTTCTTCTGCCTGCTCCCCTCCGGACAGATAGCAGCGAGGGACTAAATAGCAATTTGAGTAACCTCAGGCACAATCGGAGCTACTTGGAAAAGAGTCGCCAGGAGTATGCCCTCTTTTCTGGTTGTAGTATGGTCACGAATTTGGATTACAGGGTGGCTTTTGCTTACCATTTGGAGAAGGACGCCGATATTACCGTGATTTATAATCAGGATGGGAAGCTAGCATCCCATCCACCGTATACAGCGGTTGTAACCGATGGTGAAGGTCGGATCACAGATATTGCCCTAAATCCAAGGGAGTGTACGAGCCGCAAGGTATCCTTGAACATGTTTATCATGCGCAAGGATCTCTTAATTACCTTGGTGGATTACTATAGTGCGAGACAGAAGCGGGATCTCTTCACCGATGCCATTATGCCCCGCTTGGATGAGCTTAAGATCTTCGGCTATGAGCACCGGGGTTATGTGGGGGTCATTAACTCCCTCAAGAGTTATTACCAGCATAGTATGGATCTCCTCAAGCCTGAGGTGTGGCGGGATCTTTTCTTCAGCCATGGCTTGATTAATACCAAGGTGAAGCATGAAGCTCCCGTTCGCTACTTGGAGGGTTCTAGGGTGCAAGATTCTCTGATCGCTACGGGTTGTACGATTGAGGGTACGGTGGAAAATAGTATCCTCTTCCGGGGTGTAGAGGTAGGTCCAGGTGTGACGATTAAGGATTCGATCATCATGCAAAAGGCGAAGTTAGGGCCTGGGGTCAGCCTGAGGAATGTGATTTTAGATAAGGATGTTACCATCTCTGCCGGTAAATCTTTGGCTGGTGATCCGAGCTTTCCCATGGTGATTGCCAAGTCGTCTGAGGTCTAGGAGGGATACTGTGAACGTACTTTTTGTCGCTGCTGAAGGTGTTCCCTTTTCGAAGACGGGTGGTTTGGCGGATGTAATTGGAGCCCTGCCCCAGGAGCTACAAAGGGCAGGCGTACATGTGCGGGTTGTGTTACCGAAGTATGGTGATACTCCGCCCCAGTATGAAGAGAAGATGGAACTCGTGCACCGTCTATCGGTGCAGGTGGGTTGGCGTAACCAGTATTGTGGTGTGCTTAAACTGGAACATGAAGGTGTGGTTTTTTACTTCATCGACAATGAGTCCCATTTCAAACGGCCTGGAACCTATGGCTTTTTTGATGATGGTGAACGCTTCTCCTTTTTCAACAGGGCCATCCTGGAAGCACTCCCTTTCCTTGATTTCCAACCTGACTTGATCCATTGTCATGATTGGCATGCAGGAATGATTCCAGTCCTCCTCACCCAATACCGAAACCAGGAGTTCTATAAGAAGATCAAGACGGTGTTTACAATTCACAATCTCCAGTACCAAGGTGTATTTCCGAAGGGTATTCTAGGGGATCTTCTGGGTCTTGGCTGGGAGCATTTTAATGTGAATGGTGTGGAGTACCATGATCAGGTGAGCTTTATGAAGGGTGGCCTAAACTACGCTAATGCACTTACGACGGTGAGTCCAACCTATGCTAGGGAGATTCAGACTCCTTTTTATGGGGCGGATCTAGAAGGTGTACTTGCTCGCAGGCAGTCTTTCCTCACTGGGATCATCAATGGGATTGATACAAAGGAGTGGAATCCGGAGACGGATCTACATCTTAAGAAGAACTATTCTAACCGCTCCTTGAAGCGCAAGGAAGAGAATAAGCTAGCGCTCCAGGAGGAACTGGGTCTCAAAGTAGATCCTAACATCCCGATGCTGGGCATGGTCACCCGACTCGCAGGACAGAAGGGGCTTGATCTAGTGGCCCATGTGCTCCCTGAAATCCTAGAACTCAACCTACAAATTGTGGTGCTAGGAACGGGTGAGCCCCAGTATGAGCAGATGTTTAGGCACTTTGCCGACACTCACCCAGAACATGTGAGTGCGAATATTAGGTTTGAGAATGCACTTGCTCATAGGATCTATGCCGCATCCGATCTTTTCTTGATGCCTAGTCTCTTTGAACCTTGCGGCCTGGGACAACTGATTGCCATGCGCTATGGTTCCTTACCGATTGTAAGGGAAACAGGGGGCCTCAAGGATACTGTAAAGCCTTATAATAAGGAGACGGATGAGGGCAATGGCTTTAGCTTTGCTAATTACAATGCCCATGAGATGCTAGACACCATTAGAAGAGCCATAGATCTGTATGAGACGGAAAAGGATGGCGCATTTAAGAGGATGATCGGCCGGGCCATGCGGGAAGATTTTAGCTGGAAAGCGAGTGCCAAGAAGTATAAGGAACTCTACAAAGCCCTTTTAGAGTCACTCTGAAGAATCTGGGAAAAATCTCAAAAAGGGGCTAAAGTATTTCTAAGCCAATACGATAGTAATAGTACAGGGTAGTAGTTCTAAGGCCAAGACCCACTATTCTGGGACCACAAGCGAGATTGATCACCTCGATTGTAGTCCATAGGAACAAGGATGTTCCTCAACAAACACGTTTTTACCACAAGGAGGTAAATGTAATGAGAATTAACAACAACGTAATGGCTCTAAACGCCCACAGGCAGTTGGCTATCAATCAAACCAACGCTTCGAAGAGCATGGAAAGACTCTCCAGCGGTATGAGAATTAACCGTGCTGGCGACGATGCAGCAGGCTTGGCTATCTCTGAAAAAATGCGTGGGCAAAT
>JAAZLY010000278.1 GCA_012799115.1 Bacillota bacterium | reverse complement strand
TTGGGCAAGTCTCGCTCGCACTATCTGACGCTGCTGCAAACTTCGTATAGTTGAGAAGCCTCTCATATGCCTTCATTTTCTTCCTCCTTACGAAATCCCACTTGTACCTGTTTGCAGAACAAGGGGTTTTACATTTCTAGATATCCCTACAAATGATCTTATTCTCTCCTTCAGCATTTGCTTCTGTAAAGAGGAGTCCCCTACCTGGTCAAGAAACTCTATGCATATGGGAAGGGAGAAATGTGCAATGCCTCTAGCCAATAGACTTCTTAGCTGGTATGACCTCAATCGACGGGATCTACCATGGCGAAGAAGTCCAAATCCGTACAAGACTCTTGTCTCGGAAATCATGTTACAGCAGACCAGGGTTGAAGCGGTGCTCCCTCTCTATGAGCGTTTTATCCAGCGCTTCCCATCTATCAAAGACTTGGCCGCAGCCACGCAGGATGAGGTACTCACCTATTGGCAAGGGCTTGGCTATTACTCCAGAGCCCGCAGACTTCACCAAGCGGCACAAATCGTTCTAACGGAACATGATGGCTTGATTCCTAGCGACAAAGCAGCTCTGAAGGCTCTACCCGGCATCGGTGATTATACCTGCGGAGCCATTTTGAGCATAGCTTTCCATCAACCTGAGGTAGCCATCGACGGGAATCTACTGCGAGTTGGAGCCCGGCTTTTTCTGATCCAGGAACCTATTAACCGGAGTAAGGCCAAATCTGCAATTCAGACAGGCTTTGAGTCACTTCTGCCGGTGGAACGACCTGGAGACTTCAACCAAGCCTTGATGGATCTAGGTTCTACAATTTGCCTTCCTAAGAATCCCCGTTGCAGTGAGTGTCCTATTTCAGACCACTGTCAGGCATACTCGCAGGGGGAGGCTACCCAGCTTCCCTTCAAAGAAGCACCGAAGCCACCTCTACCGGTCCGAGTCAAAGTCTATCTTGTAGAATCTCAAGAGACCATTCTTCTACGGCAACGTTCATCGGGAGGATTCTTGCAGGGTATGTGGGAGCTTCCGTGGTACGAGGTAGGTTCAAACGTAGCTGGGACTACACTAAAAGTGGCCGAAGAGTATGATTGGCTATCCACTCATTTGGAATCGTGCGCTCAGGTAAGAACCTATCAGATGGAGTACATTTTCTCCCATAGGCATTGGTTTATGACCGTCCTGCATTTGAACATTGTTGAGCCAATTTATACGCCACACGACGAAAACACACTTTACCTATGGCAACCCTTGCATTCGATCCATACAGTTGCCCTGCCTACAGTGTTCAAGAGGGTGCTTGAGATGGGTGGAGTCTGAAGGCGGGCTAGAGCAGTCGTCCTTGCCAGTTTTCCAGTGCCGCACGAATGGAACGGCTCATCTCACGAGCAAAGGCACTACCTGTCTTGCGTGCATAGGTAAACTGACCCATGTTCTTAGCCCCAAACTTATTGTTGGGCGAGAATTCCTTTTCAAGCTTGCTGAACATTGTCTGCAAGTCTTCATCACTTAAGTGCCGATACGTCTCATCATGGACAATATATTCGGTGGCGAAGCGTTCTCTGAACTTGGGCTTGTATTCATCTGGGTAATAGCCCAGAGTCAACATAGCTGCAGGAAAGACGTAATCCGGTAACTTGAGAAGCTCTCGATGGACTTCGTAGTTCTCCATGATATCCCCAATGTAGCAGGTTCCAATCCCTAAGCTCTCTGCCGCCAAAACCGCGGTTTGAGCAGCAATAATGGCATCGTCCATGCCTAGGAAGAGATCTCCTACATCAGGCGTCTTTAGCTCTTCCACCTCGGATAAGCGGTAATAATCGAACCAGCGCTGATAGTCTGCCAAAAAGATCAATACCAAAGGAGCTTTAGCAATAAAGGGCTGGTTGTCGCAGGTCTTGCTTAGGGTCTCCTTGACCGCTTGATCCTTGATCGCGAGGACGGAGTAGAGCATCATATTTCCTGCGGTAGGGGCTCGCAACGTAGCAGCGAGGATGGCCTGTAAGTCCTGATCGCTAATGGGTATGTCTTTGTAACGCCTGA
>JAAZLY010000277.1 GCA_012799115.1 Bacillota bacterium | reverse complement strand
GCCCATGATCACGATATCAAGGTAGTCTTTGATGCAGTCTTCAACCATAGCGGCTACGGCTTCTTTGCTTTCCAAGACGTGCTCGAGCATGGCGAAGAATCAGCCTATGCCCATTGGTTCAACATTGACAGTTTTCCCGTTGTGACGGATCCACCTAACTATGAGACCTTTGCCAACCAAATTGCCACGATGCCTAAGCTTATGACCTATCAAGATGATGTTAGAGACTATTTCCTAGAAGTCGGACGGTACTGGGTGAGGGAATTTGGCATTGACGGTTGGAGGCTTGATGTAGCGAATGAGATTGACCATCAGTTTTGGCGAGAATTTCGTCAGGCGGTGAAGGCGGAAAATCCCGAGGCTCTCATTGTGGGTGAATTGTGGCATGAGGCGAGTGAATGGGTGCGGGGTGATCAGTTTGACTCCGTCATGAACTATTCCTGGCAGTATGCCTGTCTGGATTTCTTCGCCAAGGGGACGATTCGTGCCAGAACATTTGCCCATCGACTAGCCAAGGTGCAGGTGAACCACACCCAGGCCGTGAACCTGAGTATGTTCAACCTCTTGGGTAGTCATGACACAGAGCGATTTCTGACCACTTGTGGTGGAAATGTGCAAAAGTTTTCTTTAGCAGTGGCTTTTCAACTGACCTACGAGGGTGCTCCCATGATCTATTACGGCGATGAAGTCGGTATGGAGGGGCTAAACGACCCTGATTGCAGAAGGGGCATGATTTGGAATGCAAAGGAGCAGAATCTAGATCTATTGGCTTGGCACAAGACATTAATCGCTTTGCGTAAGAAGCATGAAGTATTGCGAAGAGGTCAGTGTAGGACAGTATGGGCTGACAGTGCCACCAATATCTTTGGCTTCGTTCGTTTTAACCAAGGGGAACAGGTTCTTGTACTCCTCAATAATTCGCCGAAGAGACAGAGTATCGACTTGCGTGAGATTGCCTGGCCGAGAGCTGTGCCTATGCAGGTAACGGATCTACTGACGAATGAAAAGTACTCCTTAGGAGAGATTACACTCGAGCCATATGGAACAAGGATACTGGGTTAGAAAAAAAGGGGGATGTGACCCCCTTTTTCCATCTAGAATGCTGGTACGACAGCGCCGTCGTAGTTCTCGAGGATGAAGCTTCGGACTTCATCACTGCCTAGAGCGGCGGCTAACTTGGCTAGGGTGCTGTCTTCGACGTCTTCAGCTCGGACAGCGACAACGTTAACGTAAGGAGAGTTTGCTCCTTCCAGAAAGATGGCATCCCTTACCGGATTGAGCCCCGCCTGTAATGCATAGTTGCCGTTAATTACAGCAGCATCCACGTCGACCAGACTACGGCTCAGTTGGGCCGCTTCGAGTTCGACAAAACGAAGGTTCCCTTTGTTCTCTTGAATGTCGAAGATCGTAGGGGTAATGCCCGTTTGTGGATCAAGTTTAATCAACCCGGCTTCCTGCAACAAGAGCAGAGCTCTTCCACCATTTGTGGCATCGTTGGGAATCGCAATCGTGGCACGGGACGGGAGGTCTCCCAGAGATGTATGTTTGCTTGAAAAGACCCCGAGAGGTTCGACATGCACACCGACCAAGACAACGAGATTGGTTCCTGCGTCTTGGTTAAAGGATTCTAGATAGGGACTATGTTGAAAGAAGTTTGCATCCAACTCACCCTCTTGTAGGGCGAGATTAGGCCG
>JAAZLY010000276.1 GCA_012799115.1 Bacillota bacterium | reverse complement strand
GATTATTGTACCTTCCGATTCATTGGAGCTGAGCATTGGTTCTGACGGTACTGTCACTGTTATGCAGCCTGGTGATAGTGAGCCGGGTCGTATTGGTGAACTACAAATTGTCCGTTTTGTGAACTCAGCTGGACTTAAGAGTGAGGGCCGCAATCTCTACACCGCTACAGCTGCTAGTGGCGAACCCATGCTTGGGACGCCCGGTCTTGATGGTTTTGGCATGCTGAGCCAGAATTTCTTGGAAATGTCCAATGTCCAGGTCGTCGAGGAAATGGTGAATATGATTGTGGCACAAAGAGCCTATGAAAGTAACTCTAAGGCTATTCAGGCTTCCGACGATATGCTGCAAACCGCCAACAATCTGCGTAGGTAATGGCCTATGACACGGAGACAGGTTCTGTGGATGCTTGTTTTGACTTTTCTGGGCTCTCTTGCCTTGGGTAGTTACATAGTCCGCGCTGCGGAGCAGGAGAAGGTGGTCATACTATTACCGGAAAGCGTCAATATCCAGGGTCCCGATCTCCTGCTAGGTAAAATAGCTACGATAACTGGTCCAGAAGAGTTGGTGAGCCAAGTAGAGGCTATTAATGCAGGGGCGGCTCCCCTGAGCGGAAATTCCAGACGTCTAACCAAGGCTCAAATTGAGGTGCGTCTGCGCCAAGGCGGTTTGGATCTGAAGAAAATCGAGTTTAAGGGCGCATCGACTGTCCAGGTATACGGTGTAGCCTCGGCTCCCGTAGGCACTACGGTGAATCAGACAGAAGCAGGGTTTCCTATCTATGAGGTGGTCGTGGCGGTGGTGGATTTACCACGTGGTCATGTGATTTCCCCAGCTGATATCACAGTAGAAGAGCAAGAGTTTAGAAGTGGTCAGCCTGATTTGCGTACGGTGGAAGAGTTTGTAGGCTTACGTACAACCCGGCACATACTCAGCGGAAGCCCGTTGACTACGCTGAACGTTGAAGTGATCCCCATTATTGAGAGGGGAGCCCAGGTTACCATTCTTGTGCAGACTGGGTCACTTGTGGTGACAGCTCCTGGCATTGCCCGGGGTTCTGGTGGTGTTGGAGAGGTGATTTCCGTGGAAAACACACTCTCCAGGCAAATGGTCTTGGGCGAAATCATAGATGCCCAGACGGTTCAGGTGAATATGAGGGGGTTCAATACTCCATGACAAAGAAGCAGTTTGCTGGTAAGGTATTAGTCTTTACTTTAGTATGTTTGGCCTTAGCTCATCAAGTCTTGGCGCTTCATGCTATGGCCCAGTCTCTCTATCCGGTGGATACGCCATCGATGTTCGAGGATAGAAAGGCCAAGCGGATAGGGGATCTTGTTACTGTGATCATCGTAGAGAGAGCTACCGCAAGGCAAAATGCATCGACAGTGACAGGTAAGGACTCCGAACTTTCTGTAGGTCCTGGTATGGGTGTCTTGGCGGATTTGATTCCCCTTTTGAGGCTCAGCGGTGGTGATGCATTTACATCAGATGGTGCTACGACAAGGGGAGGAAGCCTTACGGCCAATGTAACAACCAAGGTGGTTGAGGTTTATCCTAATGACACAATGCGTGTTGAAGGGCGACAGAAAATCATGATTAATGGTGAGGAACAAGAAATTGTTCTCTCAGGGGTTATACGAAGTCGAGACGTGGCCCCGGATAACACTATCTTGTCAAACTTTGTGGCTGATGCGGAGATCGCCTTCTTGGGCACAGGTATTGTCGCTGATAAGAATAATCCTGGGATTCTCACCCGTCTGTTCAACTGGTTGTTTTAGATCGAAAGGGAGGATATTATGTCTAGGAAGAGTGTGATTTTAGTTCTGGGAATCGTCCTCCTTTGTGGGAGTCTAGTCGCTGCTCAGACGGTAGAGCCGATTCGCTATGATACTCCTATTGTGCGAGTTAAAGACGTGGCCCGGGTGCAAGGTGATCGGGACAACCAGATTTTTGGTCTAGGTCTCGTTGTGGGTTTACAAGGAACGGGCGATGGGTCTGGTTCTAGGGCAAACATCCAAATGATTGCCAATATGCTTGAGGGATTTGGCATCACTGTATCTGCCAATGATCTCAGGCTACGAAATATTGCTGCAGTCATGGTAACTGCAGATCTGCCTACCTCCCTCAGGACAGGTGATCGGCTTGATGTAACGGTTTCATCCATCGGTGATGCTCGCAGCCTCCAGGGTGGTTTCCTACTTCAGACTCCTTTGCAGGCAGCAAATGGACAGGTTTTTGCTGTGGCCCAGGGAGCGGTATCCATCGGAGGATTTGTCGTTCGGGGTGGCGCAGGTGGTCAGACGAACCATACCACAGTTGGCACGGTTCCCAATGGGGCCATTGTCGAGCGAGAACTGGAAGGATATGATTTTGGCGCCGATGGCACCCTTGCCATGGTCCTCCTGCAACCAGACTTTACAACTGCAAGTCGTCTCGTGCAAGTGGTTAATGAGGTGTATCAACAAGACCTAGCTTGGGCTCGAGATCAAGGTACTGTGGAGATTCGCATCCCTCTGGAGTACACAGGCAATGTAGTTCGCTTCATAGCGGAACTTGAGGAGCTACCCATTCGTCCCGATGCCAATGCACGTGTGGTCATCAATGAGCGTACGGGCACAGTAGTTATGGGATCACAGGTTCGCATCGCTTCGATCGCTGTTTCACACGGAAATCTCAAGGTACAAGTGGGTCAAGAGGCTAATCCTAGAGGAGATCTAGGTCTTGGTGGAGAAACAAATGATGAAGCGGAACAAGTGTATAACCAGACGACAGTCCTTGGGGGTACCCCTAACGTTCAGGACCTAGTCGATGCTCTAAATGCGGTAGGTGCTACACCGCGCGATATCATTGCGATATTACAGGCCGTGAAGGCTGCAGGGGCATTGTTTGGAGATCTCGTCATTATTTAGAGGGATAGAGGAGGGAGAATAGTGCGTGTAAATTGGGCGCCAAGTGATCTGGTAGCCAGCAAAGCAGAGGAGTTAGCTGGCCGCAAGTCTAAGTCTCAGCAGGCTTTACAGGATGCATCGGAGCAGTTCGAGGCCATTTTTCTCTATCAACTCCTGGAGCAGATGCGGCGCACTGTTCCCGAAAACGACTTACTTGGTGATCGGCGAGCTGAGAAAATATTCCAATCGATGCTCGATCAGGAACTGGCTAATAGCTTCGCCCAGACCCAGAGTGTAGGGCTGGCCAAGATGATTTATGAGCAAATGTCTCGTTACGTCCCGGAAGACGATTAGAGCTTGATTACTCCACAAGATGCCCCTTGTGGAGTTCATTTTTTTGCAGGAGAATAGGCCCCGATCACGAATTGAGAAGGATGAACAGGGGGTATGTTTGTGCTGTTTTCGCGGCGTAGTATCTTGTCTGCTTTCATTTATATCCTAGTTTTCTGCGTGAATGCGGCCTCAGCACAGGGAGTTCAAATATCTCCGGAGTACATAACTCTATCCTTGCCTAAAGCTCCTGGACAGGTATACAATGTGAGCTACACCACAAGTCCTATGAAGGTCATCGTCGACTCCAATCTACCCTTCCCGGATCTTCACATTTCGCATCCAATCCGTGATGTGGCCCTAAAAGATGTACGCCACTCAGAGCTAGCCCAAGGTTGGCGTGTCGTTCTCGATTTTAACTATCAGATTCCCCTTGGCGTGGCTACCGAAGATGAGGATGTTTTTTTATTGGAGATTCCGAAAACATTCGCTAATACGTCGAGACGTATGGTAGACTTTGGTGTGATCTACGGTCATCAAAGGCGAGCAGACGTCTTCGGACCGAATGTTGTCAACTACCTGGAGATTGACTTGAGGCAAGGCTATGAAGTGAAGCTCGCTTTAGCTCAAGACCGACTCTTTGGTTCAGAAGAGGTAAGTCAGATTGCCAAGCGGATGGAAGCCATCGCCGCCGTAAATGGGGCATTCTTTGCTGGGACTGGAAGGCCTTTGGGCCTTTTCATGATTGATGGTCAGCTCATGAGTGAACCCTATGCGAAGCGTACTGCATTGGGCATAGGTCCTAACATCGCTGTGATGGATCAAGTCGATTTCGAGGGGACTGTCACTGTCTCGCTCGAAGAGGGCCTGGAGGTTGCAGCAGTTCAGGGTCTGAACCGTCCTAGGCTCCAAGATGAACTCATCGTGTATACGAGCCATCATGGTACGAAGACGAATACCAATGCCTGGGGTCACGAAGTGATCGTCAGAGATGGCGTGGTTACCCAGATTCAGACAGGTAACAGTACGATTCCTCCAGACGGCTTTGTCTTGTCGGCCCATGGAGTACAAAAAGAGTTTTTGGCGAAGTTGCGCATCGGCGATCCTGTCGAAGTCTCCTTCCAACTTAATCCCGCCTGGGATGAACTCGGTGTCAATCAGATCATTGGGGGAGGCCCCCGCCTTGTGCGAGACGGCAAGCTTCACATTACTGGTGAAGAAGAGCTCTTTCAGAATGATATCTTAGTTGGCCGTGCACCGCGGACCGCGATTGGCATCACGGCCGACCATAAGCTGTTACTTGTAACGGTGAATGGGCGACAACCTAACATCAGTGTCGGTATGACTTTGACTGAACTTGGAAATCTTTTAATAGAGTTGGGAGCGCAGCAGGCCATGAACTTAGATGGGGGCGGCTCCACGACTATGGTGATCCGTAACTTGGTCCTTAATTTGCCTTCCGACGGCAAAGAGCGGCCAGTTGGAAATGCCATAGTCCTTGTTGCGGGTGTACGCCCTTTACTCGAGTAAAGGGTCGCCCTATGCCAGAGTAAAGTGTCTCCGGCCTTGGTCGAGGAAGGGACAGAAGGGGTGGCTTGATGCGTAAATTGTTCTTGCGAATTAATACAATACTATTGGTTTTATTGCTTTGTGGTCTGTTGACTACAGCCCATGCCCAAGGATTGTTTCTCCCCGAGGAGGTTCGACCTGGACTGAGGGGAGTGGCCAAGACAGTCATCTCTGGTAATACCATTGAGACCTTTGATGTAGAGATCTTGGGATTGGTACCCCAAAGCCCGCCCTTGAGTAACTTGATCATGATCCGGGTGAGTGGCGATGTCATTGAACGCTCAGGAGGCATTGCCCAGGGTATGAGTGGTACCCCTGTCTATATCCAGGACCGTCTCCTGGGGGCCATTGGCTATACCTATGCTCAAACAGATCACCGTGTTGGTCTGGTAACTCCTGCAGTGGATATGTTTAAGCTCTATGACGAAATGCCCCTTCCAGATCCGATTCTGCCCCCTGGGACAACGACGATGCGTTCACCACTGATTGTGCAGGGACTGAATGATCGTAATACTCGGTATCTTACGGAGGCCCTAGGTGCGGGCGCAGTGCAGACAACTCCATCGCTGACCTCAGACTATGTCTATCGGCCTGTAGCCCTTCAGGCTGGCAGCATGGTAGGTGTGCAACTCTTGCGGGGTGACTTTCAAGTAGCCTCCTTTGGTACGGTTACGCATGTTAAGGATGATGGCCGTTTCCTAGCCTTTGGCCATCCCTTTACGCACCGGGGTAAGGTAGACTTTTTCGCTTCAGCCGCTTTTGTTCATCATACTTTGCCTTCATTAGATGTTCCCTTTAAAATCGTCTCTTTAGGCTCAACGATCGGCAAGATTGAGCAGGACAGGGCAGTTGGTCTCGGGGGTAGCCTAGGAAGGCAACCAGAATACGTGTCTGTGAATATTCAAGTCCGCGATCGTGATCGTGAGATTCGTAGGTCATTCAATGTCGAGGCTGTGAAAGAACCGAGTATCATGGTTCCCCTGGTGATCAGCAGTGCCTATCAGAGTATCGATGCCACTCTCGATCGCCTCGGTGCTGGGACATCCTTTGTGCGCCTAGAGTTTACCGCCAAAGACTTTAACCAGCGTATGATTCGAGAGAATCTTTTCTATAGTGATAGTGATATTGCTGTATGGTCCTTGACAGACTTACTTTCTGGTCTCGAGCTCTTGGCCAATAATAACCTGCAAGAGGTTGATTTACAGGATGTTCGGATCGAGGTAGAGGTTTCCCAGGAACGTAAGACAGCCACGATTGAAAAGGCCGTACCTAATGCGTTTTATGTGAAGCCGGGCGAGTTTGTGGATGTCGATGTCACGATCCGTCCTTTCCGCGGTAGCAGTGAGATTCGCACACTTCGTATCGAGGTACCCCAGGACATCGCACCGGGTTTATTGACTGTGACTGTTCGAGGGGGCGGAGCGGGCTACTATGTCGAGAAGCCACCTGTCCACACGAGTCTGCTCGAGCCAGCAGAAGACGATGCTGATGAACCTGTGCGCCAAATCATCTCAGGTGCTGAGTCACTCGATGCCTTGATTACAGAGTACATGGATCGTGAACGGAACAACGAAATTGTGGCCGAGTTCTTTCCATTCCTAGACGCCCGTCTCCAGGAGGAAGAGTCCAGTGAAATGGAGGATGAGGCATACGAGGAAGAGGTTCAAGGGGAAGAGGAAGTGTATCAAGCACCGCTAAGCTATTTTTCTTGGGCTGACACTCCGTCAGACGCCACCAAGGTTCGGCTTGCTACACAGTTTATCATAGATGGTATGGCCACCTTTGATCTAAACATATACCATTAGGGACTGGGTTTTTCTGCACACAGTCCCCAGACTTGGCAAGAGGAATACGAATAAGGTAAGTAGAATAAGGCAGAGACGAAAAATCTAATGCGCGTGGGAGGCAGTGCAATGAAGCGAAGTTCAGCCAGGCTCTTAGTGGGGCTCATCGTAATCGGTTTGTTTCTTCAGATGGGCACATTGAGTGTGGGTGCTCAAGAGTCATCTATTGTTCGGTCCATTGAAGTAAAAGGGAACAGATTTATTGATACTGAGACAATCAAAGCAAGTATCCTAAAGACAAAAGTAAACCAACCAGCGGTGGAACAGCAGATCCTAGATGACTTGCGATCGATTTATGATCTTGGCTATTTCCAGGATGCTACAGCGAGTTTTGAACCCGCTACCGCAGGTGTTCAAGTGATCTTCCATGTTGTAGAGAATCCTGTTGTGCAAGAGATTACTTTCTCTGGAATGTCTGGTATCCCCTTTGGAGAGTATCAGAAACAGATGAGCACACAAACCGGGTACATTCTCAATATTCATGACCTTTGGGAAGATCTGTACGGGCTTCGCGAATGGATTGCGACTGAACACGGATATTTTGCTCGAATTGCGGACCTTACTGCTGACACTGATGGACGTATCAGTGTAGTCCTGGCCCAGACAACGCTTAAGGATGTTGTCATAGAGGGTAATGAAAAAACGAAGGACTTCGTTATTGAGCGGGAGCTTTCCTTTGAGCCAGGTGATCCTGTCAATATTCACCAGATTGATCAAGGTTTGCGTCGAGTCCTGATGCTAGGCTATTTTGACGAGATCAGCCGAGACTTCTCAGAAGAAGATGATCCCGACGAGACGGTATTGACGATCAATCTGACGGAACGGAAGACTGGCTCTGCTACATTTGGGGTTTCCTATAGTAGCACCGATCGTTTGTTGGGCTTTATCGAAGCCGCGGATGAGAACTTCCTGGGCAGAGGACAGAGAATCAATGCCACAGCTCGCTTCGGCAAACGGCTCCAAGAATATGAACTAGGCTTCTATGAACCATATATCGATAAGACAGGTACGTCCCTCGGCACAAACCTCTATCGACGTAGCAGACCGCTTACTGTAACTGACGCGGTAACCGAAGACTCTTTGGAGGCAAAGCGGACGACAAATGGTGGAGATTTGACCCTAGGGCGCCCCTTTAGTGAGTTTACTCGAGGCAGACTAACCTTTAAGATGGAGAATACCACCTACGATCTACCTTCGGAATCCATTGAAGAGACGGAGTTCAAGAACTACAGAAATAGAACCGTGGGCTTTGGTGTAAACACCAATACCACCGATCATCCCTTTAGTCCCACCGAGGGCTACAAGAATGATGTGTATCTCGAGGTTGGTACTCGTCTGCTAGGTGGCGACATGCAATATGCGAAGTTGCGCCTAGAACACAGTCGGTACTTCCAAATTACTGATGGGGGTATGGTGCTGGCCGTACGAGGACTTGGCGGCAGGCTCTTAGGTGGCGATCTTGGAGATCGCGGTCAGGAGGCTTTCACAATTGGTGGAGCTGATACCTTGAGGGGTTATCCCTATGGCGGTTATGAGGATGAAGGCGAGAAACGCGGATCCTTGGTCGGCGACCATATGCTGGTTATGAACGCAGAGTTGCGGATTCCGGTTCTCGAGAAAGTAACGGGCGTACTCTTTACTGACTGGGGTACAACCTGGGATCAAAACGAGGCGATGGGCTTTACCGACCTAGCCAACAGCTTTGGTGTTGGTGTACGCCTAGACACACCACTTGGCTTATTACGTCTCGACTATGGTTGGGGTAAGAATGTAGAAGATGAGCGTAAGGGTCAGTTCTACTTTGGAATTGGCAACATGTTCTAGAAACGGACCTCGAACCAGCGGCACACTGGAAAACAGTGTAGCCGCTGGTTTTTTTTACGTTTGTGCCAGGATAACTACCATTGCTATAATAGGCCTGAAGGAACGAAGAGGATGAGAAAAATGCGTGATACAGCTCGGTTACTTGTCCTTGGCTTAGTGTTGATTCTTCTTTCTGGGTCTCTTATTCAGACCGAACAAAGCAGGGCAGCTAAGCCTGACTGGACGATGTCCATAGAACATCTCTTGGCAGAGCAAGAGGTCGAACTAGAACAGTTTACCCATACACTCCAGCAAGCCGGGGACGATCTTCTAGCTGATCGGATTGGTCAACTTCGCCGTGCCCACATGCAGGAGTTATACAATGAGGCCAAGGCACTCAAGGCTCAAACCGAAGAAAAACTCCATGAACTTCAGGCGGATCTGAATGATGCCATACTCCAGGAACAACTGAAGCTCATGTTTGTCACTCTAGATGAGAGGGAGCAAACAGCTCGTTTCAAGGTCATTGCTCAGCTGCAAGACCAGCTAGCGAGTGTACGAAGTGATCTAGAGGAAGAGCTCCATGAACAGTTGCTCGAACTGGAAGCTGCTTACGAAGAACGTAGCCAAGGGGAGATGGCCCTCGTAAGGGCAGAAGTGGAACGGGCCATGGATGATGAGTTAGCAGCCTTTCGCCTCGGCCTTATGCAAGAGCTTGAGGAAGAAGTCGCAAAACTAGCCCCGCCATCGCGTAGTGCCATGGCAAATCGGTGATACTAACTGCAGTAAGGTGGTGAGAACTAGTGAAGTATCTACCTTGGGGCTTAGCTGGTCTACTTGCGATTGCCCTAATTTGGGCCTTGATGTTTAGTGCTGGAGGCGAACAGATAGGCACAGTGAATCTTGCCAGAATTGTGGAAGAAAGTGCCCGTGCCCAGCAGCTGAACCAGATGCTGAGCGATCGTTACAATGAACTGATCACTCGTTTTGACTTAGCGTCAGAACCAGATGAGGAAGATCTTGACCGTCCTGACCGTGAAAGAGCCGCTTACGCTGAGTACCTGTCCTATCGTCTGGAGCTAGAGACGCAGTTCCAACGTGAAGTGGATGGTGTGATTGCCGAGGTTGCCAAGGGAAAGAAGGTAACGTTGGTACTGGATGAAGATGTAGTGCGCTATGGCGGGCAAGACTTGACGGATGAAGTGATTAAAGGGCTAGACTAGGGGGTTCCCAAAGGGGCCCTTTTTTCAAATCCACTAACTCCCATCGTGTTTTGGCAGGTAATCGCTTGGCGAAAGAGAATAATTAGCCAAATGAAACAGAAGGGAGGTCACACTTGTGAGGAAAATCTCGTATGCATTGGTGGCTTTGTTCATACTTTTTGTCACGTCGGTGAATCCAGTATTTGCCTCCCGGATTCTCAGCGTACCCACTGCTGATGTCTCCAATAATGTCTTGGAACTTGACTTCATCCACCATCGGGGTAGAAGCTCACTGGGAGCCCAGTTTGGCTTTTATCCTGGTCTAAGCGGCGGTCTACGGCAGGGTTTTGGCGATGACCGTCAACTTTATGTAACCCTTAGGGCAGCGCTAGTTGAAGAAACCCAATCGCTCCCTGGCCTTGCCCTTGGCGGTGAGCTGTCACTAAGCAGGCAGCACGTATACGCGGTGTTGTCAAAGCAATTGGGCATACCTGGTCTCAGAGGACATCTAGCCTTCGGGCTCGGGCGCTATTCCCGGGGCATGGCAGGGGTTATCTACATGCTTAATCCGGTGAAGGTGAAGGATGTGCCGACAACTTCCGTGTTTGCCGAGTATGATGGTCAGGGCATTAGTGGAGGAGTTGTTGCTCAGTTTAGTCCAGAGCTGAAGGCCAGTCTAGCTGTGTCTTCAGATGGCGCAAGCTTCGGCTTGAGTTATAAGGCGGTTTTTTAGGGTGAGGTGAAGGCCAGATGAAGCTTTTTGATCGATACTTAGTCCGTGAGTTTACCGGGCCCTTTTTGTTTTGCGTTTCGGGCTTTACCGTGGTCCTCCTCAGCGGTCTGCTGTTTCAGCTGACCGATTTGATTTTTGTCAATGAAGTTGCCGTTTTCACAGTGGGGAAAATGCTACTCTACCGAATTCCAGCGACTGCCGTTATGACTTTGCCCATTGCGAGTTTGTTTTCAACGCTCTTGGCTATTGGACGTTTGGTTCAGGATAACGAAATGACCGTCCTGAGAGGAAGTGGTATCTCCTTTCCCCGCTTGATCGCGCCGGTCTTGGTGTTGGGGATTGTAATCAGTGCACTTACCTTTTGGGCATCGGAGGAAGTGGTTCCCCGTTCCAACCAGAAGTTTGAAAATATCCTTCGGCAGATCATCTTTTCCGAAGGTGTGCCCGTCGTCGAGGAGAATGTCTTCTTCCACGGAGGCGAAGATCGCTATTTCTACATTGGTGAGGTTGTGACCAAGACCAATGAACTTAAGAAAGTTCTCGTCTATGAACTCGACGACAGGAACTTCCCTAGTATCACGAGTGCAAAGACGGGAATTTTCCAGGATCACACCTGGGTGCTGTTTGACGGAGTCTATCAGGAGCTCGATGAAGAGGGCTTTGTTCAGTTCGAGAGTCGCTTTCAACGAATGGAGATCGTCACCGAACAAGAGGGAGAGGTCTATCTCGGGAACCAACGCACGGTTGATGAAATGAGTAGCAAAGAGCTAGCGGAGTATATCGAACGCTTTCAACGGGGTGGACTCAAAGTGCGTTCACTAGTTGTCGATTATCACATGAAACTGGCCAGTCCTCTGGCATCCTTTGTCTTTGTTCTCTTTGCAGCGCCTTTAGCCCTTTTGGGCAAGGGAGGGCGTTCCTATGGCGTCATCATCAGTCTGGTCATCTTGCTTGTTTACTATGTAGCAGTATCCGTTTCGCGTTCCCTTGGTGTGAATGAAGTGTTGCCACCAATCGTGGCGGCTTGGTTAGTTAATGCGTTGTTCGCAGTGGTCGGTTTCGTTTTCTTGGTTCGATCGGACCGGTTACGTTAGGATGGGAGAGATCGTATGGTCTGGCACAAGCGTCGTATCCAGCTCATCTTGTGGATACTTTGCACCCTAGCATTTGTCTTGGTTACTTGTCAAGCACGAGCTGCTGAGCAAGGGACAGAGGAAGGGGTGCGCATTGTCGCGACCGAGTCTGGATCCTACGACTGGGACAAGCAAGTCTTTGTGGCCCGGGGAGAAGTGGTTGTTACCTCTGGCGATCTGACCTTGCAGGGAGACATGCTCACGATGGATCTGGCCAGTGGAGACGTCTTCGTCCAGGGCAATGTTAGGCTTAGTCAAGCAGAACAAGAATTGCAAGGAGACAGTCTTGTTTTCAATGTTGAGACTGGCGAGGGTAGCTTGGAGAATGCCAGAACGGAAATAGCGGTGACAGAAGACAACGGTACAATCTTTATCTCAGGCGAGACTGTCCGTATCGAGGATGAGCAGTATCTGGTGAGTAGCGCAACCTTTACCACCTGTGATCTCGAAGACAGCCACTTCCATTTGGCTACCAAAGAACTTGAATACTATCCAGGTGACAAGGTAATTATCCGGGGTGTCACTTATTATGAGGGAACCGTACCCCTCTTTTACTGGCCTTACTTGGTTATTCCCTTAGATTTGGATGATTGGAGTGCCTTCACCTTGCCGGTCTTCGGTTTCAGTGAAGTGGAAGGGTATTACATGAAAAACACCTTCAACTACCACTTTAACTCCAAAGCATATGGACATCTCTATGTCGACCTGTTTACACGCCTGGGCGTGGGTATCGGTGCACGCCATTTCTACGACTTGGGGAAGCTCGGGAAGGGTTCGATGTATCTCTATGGGATCCCAACGAGCGATAGCCCTGTGCTTAAGAGTTCCTTCGCCCACGATTGGGCCAGAGGTAACTGGGGTCTTACTACAGCGACAGATTATGAGAACTCGTGGATCAAACACGAACTAAAAACGGATAACCGCCTCACGCTGACCTTGGAGAAGGGAAGTGGGGAGGCTTGGTATAAGTATACGAAAAACGCAAAGGCTAGCACAAGTGAGCGTGAGGAGGTCGGGCTGAGGTGGACGCAAGATTTCACAGACCAGTGGCGCCTCAACCTGAAAGGATCCCAAGTTGAGCAGATAAGGGACGAAGAGGGCTTGCGAGTGATTGACTACTTGGCCGAAACCATCTATCGGCGTGGAAAGCATACCGTAACGCTAGCGGCACAACAGCAATACAATCCGGATTTGCTCGAAGGCGAGATTCCGCCTTGGCGAAGTGTTCAGCGAATACCTGAACTGAAGTGGGATGTGAGCGATCTAGGCTTCAAGAACCTACCCCTCCGTTCACAGGTCGTGGTGGGACATTACGGCGAACGACCTTCTACCGTTACGATGAACAGAGTCTACGGCCAGCTTGCTCTGGGCCAAAAGATCTGGAGACCGACGACCAAGACAACGGCGAGCGTACAAGGTCATGCAGCTACAGCATCCTATTCCGATGGTCAGAGACAAACTTGGACCTATGGCAGACTTGTCCTGAATCAGCGATTCACAAATAGCCTGCAGGCTACAGCGACCTATAGCCGTAGAGATGTGTGGGGGACAACTCCCTTTCGTTTCGACAGACAAAATCCGCTTCAGACTATCGATCTCAGGCTGAACTACACCGCATCCCCTTGGAGGGTTGTAGCTGGAACGAGTTATAATTTCTTGACCAAGCAGTTTGGTACCCTGACTCTGCAAAGTTATTGGCAACCGAATCGCTCCTGGAACCTGAGTACTACGATGAGCTACAACTTGAATTCCAAAAACCTAATGCAGATTGTACCCATGATAGAGTATAAGAAGGATGATCTAGCCTTGAAGGTCGGGGGACGATATCAGGTGCAGAGCAGAGTCCTTGAGCGTGTCGACGCCCGCATCTCTCTGCCCGTTGGAGAAACCTGGGCGGTGAAGTATGATGCCATTTACGAACCTCCCAAGGCAGCCTTTAGTAAGGGAACGGTGATGGTGTCTAAAGACCTACACTGCCGTGAACTCAGTCTATCCTACGACTTTGTCTCCAAGAGTGTAGCTCTACAATTGACCATCAACGCTTTCCCAACCTTGCCTATTGGCTGGGATTCACAAGGCGGGCTCAGCCTCTTTGATCTAGAAGAGGTTTCAGACATTATTGGCGTGAAGGAGTGATCAAGCTGCATCCCTGGGTGAAGAGAGTCATTGTTATCCTGGTAGTCTTGATCATAGCTCTTGTCCTAGCCTTTCGTTTCTTCGTAGAACCTCCTCCGCCGGCAGTGAGCGTACCCCCAAGCGTGCAACTTCTGGAATCTAGGCTCGTTGGCCGCAAGGACGGTTTTCGCCAATGGGAGATCTGGGCTCAATCTGTATTGCAGACAGGAGACTTGGTTACACTGACAGATCTTGATGAAATCACAATGTTCCAAGACGAGGAGGAATATCTGTTCTTGGATGCCCAGACTGCTATCTGGGACCGCAAACAAGATATCTTGCATCTCCACGAGTCCATTGTATGGGACAGGGATGAAGGCTTTTACCTGGAAAGTGATGTCTTGATCTGGGATGGGAACAAGGAGACGCTAACCTCCCCCGGCCCTGTGTTCATCGTGTGGGAAGGCTTGGAGATTAACGCAACCGAAATGATATTGGAGTCAAGGGAAAACCTGCTCTATTTACGAGACGATGTGCAGATTCGTGATGGGTCCATGATCTGGCGCACCGATAGTGCAGTGTATGATCTTGATCACGAGAGAATGGACTTTTATGGGAGTTTGGTGTTAGAAGAGGGGGCTAATGAATGAAGAGAGGATTGACGAGCCTTTTAGTTGTCGCAGTAGTGCTCGGATGCGGTATGGGTCTAGTTTATGCCCAAGGAACTGTTGGTACATTGGAAATCACCGGGGTTCCCACGGATGTTGCAGCCGGACGGTATGATCGCGAAGCAGGAGTGTTTTCTGCCGATGTGACGGAGATCGAGGGTGCCTTAATCACCGTGAAGCTGGAAGATGTGAAGATCCTGGGGAAGACCATGGAATGGCGTACCGACGACGATTATTTAGTCTTTACTGTGGACGCGAAACTTACCCAAGCTGACTTTGAGTTGACCGGTGAGCAGATTGAGTATTTTGGCGAAGCCAAGAAGCTGAAATCCACAGGTAAGGTAGTTGTGATCACGGAGGATTCCACCGTGTATGCCGATCAACTGGATTATGATGAAGAGACCGATGAAGCGATCTTCACAGGTAACGTCAGGGTAGTCTTCTCCGATGGTGTATTAGAGGGTGAGAAGTTTTTGATGCTCTTGGAAAAGAGTGAACTTCAGTTCTTTGGTTCCTTCCAAGGAGAGTTTAGCGATTCCGATGACAAACAGTAATTTATGACAATATTAACGGGCTTTACCACTTAAACCCCAGCTAGAGGCATGTTATAATGAAGCCGCTAGATGGGAGGCAGGGTAATGCTCGTTTTTTTTCGAGACGGTTTTTATAAGGATCTGATACTCTTACTTGTCATAACCGTTGTGATCGGCGCCGTGTTCGCCCAAGGCATTGCCTGGGCCATTGACGCCTATTTTGGTGATACCCTTGATGGAATGATTGGAGAATACGGTGAATACGATGTCATTTTGCATATTCGAGAAGAGGCCAAAGAAGCAGCGTTACGGGAGCTGGAACGTATTGGCAATGAATCATTCCCCGGCTACAAGCTCAATCAAACCCTAACCATTGCTGGACAGGCGAACTTCTTCTTTGGGTTGCCCGAAGTGTATCGCAATAAGGAGGTACTCGAGAGTATTACCTCCTATTTTGGCGCGGTTCCAGGTATTAATGGGTATACTTTAATGGTGGAACCAAGCGTCCTTATCAGAGGCGTACATCCAGCAGTGCGCGAAGGCTTGACCGAGCAGATCCAAGATCTATCTGGCGTTCGTTTTGTTGTCAAGGATGGAGTCAACTTGGTCGTTGTTCTAACCAGTGATGACTTGATCAGTCAGGCGACGCATCAGATTGAAGAGATCTTGGAGAACTATCAGATCGTTGAACTGCGTTTTCCTATGGGATTTGAAGTTGATACGCAAGAAGTGGGGGAACAGGCTCTTGCTGTCTTACGATCCCAGGGTTGGGCTCAGGATGCGTTCTATCAGAATGTCACGTCCGCGCAATATGGCGAAGATCTAGATGCTTTCTTAAAGACCCTTGTAGAGATGCGCGACTTTCTCGGAAGCTATGCCTCCCAAGTGCGTATTGTTCCAAAGAGCGGTGTGCAGCTCGGTGTAGGGGAGCTTGTCGTCCTGGAAGAGGATCTAGTTATAGAAGTTACCGGCGTCTATGGCGAGCTTGTTGAAGGCATGATTGTGGAAGGGGCACCGACTCAATCCACAGACAAGATCGTACTCAAGGGTTACCGCTATCTTGGTGAAGGTGAGCGGGGCGAGTTTGTTGGTGATGTGGAAATTGAGAACGAGCGTTACCGTCTGGCCTATGCTGTGGATGAAAGCCTGAGACTTCTGGCTGAGCTCGAGGAGCTATCTGTCCAGGCTAGTACGGCGGTAGATAACGCCGATGCTGTACTAACCACGTTTCAAGAAGCCCTAATGCAACTTGAGGTACTACAAGTCCAGATGCGCCAGCTTAACGAAGGTATCACAGGTGGTGATTCCAAGTCCTCAGGGGAAGAGTTCTTGGTCACTCTCCTACTCAATGGCCTTTTTCAGACTTTGGCCCAAGGCGTGATCCATACAGGCGAGGAGTCTTTAGACTCCCTGCAACATCTGGACATTGAAGAGATGCGCAAGAGTCTCACGGGGATTAGTCAGCAGATAAGTAATGTACAGGAAATCGATGTTGCGGCCATTATGGAGCAGATCGGCTTTGTTAGAGACACCCTTCCCAACTTGAACGATGCAGAAATCGGTCAATCTATACGCCTCATCAACACGTACTTGGGCGGCCAGGTGATTCCTGGTGAACGTGTCCAATTGCTCGTTCAGGGATCGAAGCTTGATGAGAAGGCTGTTGAAGTACTCTTCCAAGAGGAACTGCAGAACCCTTACTTGCACACCTACTCAACATCCGTGGGGATGGTGACTCCAGATGCCCGGGGAGAGGTGTTTCGGATTCTGAAAGAGGTTCGTTCTATTGTGGCTGGCCTCCTCTCGATTATCTTTACTGTAATTGTCTTGGTCTTGGACCATGCTACTATTTTCAGCACACTCAAATACATCCAACGAAGCGCGAGGACAGGACCGAAAACGTGGCTGAACCGCTTGAATCCTTTGTATCTCTTTGGAGGTATGCTAGGAAGCGTGATTCTCACAAGTGTATACTATCTTTCTCGATCCCGGATTCCCTATTTGAACTGGTCTTCTGTCCTTTTCATAGGCTTTGTGTTGGGTGTCATGATCGTGACTTGGGCGGAGCGTTTTAGTCCTGTAGATAGCATGGAACTGATGGCCGGACAATGCTTGGGTCTATCCAATGTACAAATCATGCGGGAAGTGGTGGTTCCCCCGAGCCGTCCTGGGTTGCTTAATCTGCTCAATCGGTTCAAGCAGCAGTTTTAGAGGGATGTGGTGTCAGAATGCTTGAAATTTGTGATTTACACAAATCCTTCGGGAAAGTCGTGGCCCTTGATGGTGTGGATCTTAAGGTGAGCAAGGGGGAGACCGTTGTGATCATGGGTCCTTCGGGTTGCGGCAAGTCTACCCTCATTCGCTGCATTAATCGTCTGACTGAGCCCGATAGCGGGAAGATTCTCCTTTGCGGACAAGATGTGATGCAACTAGAAGGGAAGGAACTGCAACAGCTCAGGCGTAATGTGGGGTTTGTGTTTCAACAGTTTAATCTTATCGGGCGTTTAACAGTTCTGGAGAATGTCATCTTTCATCTGGTTCTAGACGGCATGGATCGTGCTGAAGCTAGGGAAAAGGGTCTCAGCGTCCTTGCCAAGGTCGGCTTGGAGACAGCCGAAGGTCGCCGACCACATGAGTTAAGTGGAGGCCAGCAGCAAAGAGTGGGCATTGCCAGAGCCCTGGTGACCAATCCCGAAATCATGTTATGGGACGAGCCGACAGCATCGTTAGATCCCATCTTGGTAGGTGAGGTCTTGGAGGTGATGGAGGAACTTGTTCGTTCCACCGCGACGACGATGGTGATCGTAACCCATGAGGTTTCGTTTGCCCGCAAAGTGGCAGAGCGTATTGTCTTTATGGATAAGGGCCGAGTGGTGGAAGAGGGTGAACCAAGGGAGGTCTTTGAGCATCCTCGTTCAGAAATTGGCAAACTTTATCGGAAACTGCTTTCGCATTGAGGAGGCGATTGGGGCCAAAAGGAGGAAATGAGCTTTCTCTGCCGAAAGCTCTATTTGCAGGAAAATGGATTTTTGGCTAAAAGGAGTGAGCGGCATGCTGTCCATTGATCAGATTCAGGGGCTCTTACCCCACCGCTATCCATTTTTGCTTGTTGATCGAGTCTTAGAGCGAGAAGAAGGGCAACGGGTTGTGGCCATAAAGAATGTCACAATCAATGAGCCTTTTTTTCAGGGTCATTATCCCCAGACGCCTGTGATGCCAGGGGTCATGATCGTGGAGGCCATGGCTCAGGTGGGAGGCTTGGCTGTCGGAGGAGCACCTGAAGAAGGTATACTACCCTTACTCGCTGCCATAGAAAAGATTCGGTTTCGGGAGGTTGTTAAGCCTGGAGACCAGTTAGTGATCACTGCTACGGTGCGAGCGGTCCGGGCTGGAATTGTAAAGATTGCGGCCGAGGCTAGAGTGGACGGCAAGGTCGTCGCAGAAGGCAATCTGACCTTCGCCCTCCTGCCCAAGGAGGACTAGGCGATGAAGAAGATTATGATTCTTGGCGGGGACAATACAAGTGATCGCTTTGGCTCTGCCCTAGCCGGCAAGATCCTAGAAAAGTGCCCATACGTAACGCTGTTTGGAGTAGGTGGACCCCTCATGAATGATGCTGGGGTACGCCTGCTTTATGATATTTCGGAACAGGTAAGCCTAGGCATATTCATGTCGATGCGTGGTTCTCCTGTGGCTAAACGGATGATGAAATTAGTGGTGGATGCTATGGAAAGGGAAGAACCCACCCTGGTTCTGCAGATTGGCCTACCCATATTCGGATACAAACTGCTGGAAATTGCTCGGGCTAAGGGGATCCCAGTTTTGTATTACTATACGCCTCTGAGCCGCGGCTTAGGCAGTGTTAGGGTGAGTGATTTCCCTAAAGTTGTGGATAAAGTCGCTAGCATCAGCCGCTTTGAGACAGCTAAATGTGAAGAAGTAGGTGTTGATTGTGAGTTTGTGGGGCACCCCCTCATGGACTTGGCAGACTTCTTGTCGACTCCAGGTGAAGCGAGGGCAAAGCTTGGCATCGAGTCTGATGAGACTAAGGTGGTCGCTGTCTTGCCTGGGGCACGAAAAATCGAGGTGAAGAGTGTACTGCCGAATATCCTGAAGGCCTTGGATATAGTGACTCGTCAACATGATGATGATGATGTGGAAGTGATTGTCTCCATGGCTCCCTCGATTCGCAGTTCACTTGTTGATGAGATCGTCAAGGGGTGTACGGCCAAGAATGTGCGTTTGGAAAGGGATATCTATAACGTTTTGCGGGCTGCAGATCTAGCGGTGACCTCGATAGGCACAAGTTCCTTGGAGGCTTCTCTATTGGGAGTACCGTCCGTTGCAGTCTATCGGGTTCCCCAAAGCACATATCTTGTAGACAAATTACTTGATCGTAAGCCTACTATGACCATAACCAACAATATTTTGCGAAAGAATGTAATACCTGAATTCGTCCAAAGAGACGTTTCTCCAAGTAAGATGGCGGAGACGCTAGAACTCTTGCTTTTTGATGCTAACGCCAGGCAGAGTATGCTCGATGAGTTCACCAATTTGGGTTACGAGTTAGGAGAACCAGGTTCGGTGGATCGGGCTGCGAATCTGGTCGTAGAAATGGCTAGGTGTAGTCGAGATGAGTCAACTAGTCGCTAGACAACTTGTAAAAACATATGGAAAACGTACTGTCGTCAAACATGTCGATTTTGAGGTGCGGCGTGGCGAAATCGTTGGTCTTCTAGGGCCAAATGGTGCCGGTAAAACAACCACATTCGGTTTGATTGTTGGGCTGGGTAAGCCAAACGCCGGCACAATCTCCCTCGATGGGCAGGACATTACGGAATTGCCCATGTACAAGCGTACTCGTCTAGGTTTAGGTTACCTGCCGCAAGAACCGTCGGTTTTTCGAAAGATGACGGTGGAAGAGAACCTAAAGGCAGTTTTGCAGGTACGCAAGGAACTGTCTCCCGGAGCGAAGGAAGAGGTTCTGGAGGGTCTCCTGGAGGAGTTTAACCTGAGCCAGGTGAGGCAGCAAAATGGTCATCATCTTTCGGGGGGCGAACGGCGCCGTACTGAGATTGCCAGGGCGCTTGCCCTTGATCCATCTTTTCTCTTTCTAGATGAACCCTTCGCTGGGGTGGATCCCATTGCGGTGGGTGAGATTCAGAGTATTGTAGCTCGGCTCCGTTCGCGGAATCTAGGCATCATCATCACGGATCACAATGTAAGAGAAACGCTACGTATCACAGATCGAGCCTATATTATGCATTTAGGGGAGGTCTTGGTTTCTGGCTCCACCGAGGAACTGGCAGCCAATTCACTAGCAAGGGAGTATTACTTGGGGCAGAATTTTTCGCTTTAGAGAGAAGGTGTGCAGGCCATGTATGGTATAACCCTTATCTTGACACTGGTTATCGTTGGCGGGGCCATCGCCTATATTGGGGATCGCCTTGGCATGAAGGTCGGCCGTAAAAAGCTGACGTTATTTGGTCTGCGCCCAAAACATACGAGTATTGTAGTCACCATCGTCACAGGCGTATTGATTTCGGCGGCCTCCATTGGCCTACTGTCTTTTGCATCTCACGACGTACGAACAGCCCTTTTCAGTATGAAGGAGATTCAAGATGAACTCCAGGGTTTGCAGCGGGACTATGTTCTCATGCGGGGACAAAGGGATGCTGCCCAGCGCGATCTACAGGAAGCTGAGGAGAGCTATAAGCAGATTATTCTCGACCTAGCCGAGGCCGAAGCGAGTGTAGTTGCCCTAAGACAGCAAGCTGCCGCATTAGAGAATGAGGTTATGGTCTTAAGGGCAGAGGCTGATCAACTGCTAGAACGGTATGATGTAGTAGAGACAGCCTTCGGGCAAATGCGCATGGCTGACATAGCTTTTAACGCTAGCGAAGTGATCTTGACGACGGTGGTCAATAAGAACCTCGGACGCGAAGGAGTGCGTGCACGTCTAGAAGACTTCCTGAAAGAAGTAGATGATGAAGCATACAGGCGTAGTGCTAGAGCGTCGGAGTCTGACAGCTATCGTGCGATCTTCCTGCAGGCTGGCGTGTTAGATTTTGTAGTGGAGGATGTGCTTTTGGCCCCGGGAGATGTAATTGTGCGGGCGGTAAGTCAAGGAAACAGTATTCCTGGTGTACCCGTATTAGTCTATTTGGAGAACTACCCCGATCAGATGGTTTTCTCCCAAGGCACGATTTTGGCAGCAACGACATGGAGTCCAACCAGTGGAACGGATATCGACTTGGCCATTTTGCAGCTTCTCAATGAGGCAAATTCGGCGGCGTTAAACGCGGGTATGTCCGTGAGTAGGGACCGCAGTGGCGCGATTCTATTGCCTGGAGATGATTTCCGGCGTGCCATGAACGTAGCCACTGGGATTGATAAACCTGTGGAGATTCGCCTCGTAGTTGCTGAAGATACTTGGCGATCTGCAAGTCCGGTGATCTTAGATCTGGAGATAGTGTACTGAGAATTCCAACAAATGCTAAACTTGGTGTAGCAGGAATTTATCTCGAGATATGGAAATTTGTATCGCAATCATCCTTGTTCTATGCTAGAATATATTTGGGAGGAGTATCCTTCCAGAGGAATCTTCCAAAAATAATCAATTCCAAGCAGGAATTGGGTTATTAATGGAGAATCATCCTCAAATACGGTATCATTTTCAGTATCTTATAGGTTAGGACGGTCAGAAAGGAGGTGCCCGCGGTTTCCGCCAACTGAGGATACTGAAATGTGGATGCACTCTTGCAATGCTTGAGAATGAGGGAACAAGGAGACTCAAAGGAGGGCAGGCAAGAGAGTTTTTCATCAACATACAAACAAAAACGAACCTAAACCAAGGGGGAAAATGAACATGAAAAAGAGACTTGCCTTAGTACTAGTCCTAATTATGATGGCTAGTGCAGCAACCACAGCCTTGGCCAGCCCATTTGCAGATGTACCTGCAGATCACTGGGCATATGATTCTGTTGCAGAATTGGCTGCTGCTGGTTTAATTGAAGGATATCCTGATGGCACATACGGTGGTGCTAGAATGATGACCCGTTACGAAGCTGCTATGGTATTTGCCAGAGCATTGCATCGTCTCGAAGGTCAAATTGCTGCCAACAATCTGTTGCCAGAACTTGACAAGATTAAAGCTGAATTAATGGCTGAGATCGAAGCTAAAATGGCTGCTGCTGACAAACCAGTAGTAGAAACCATTGAAACCAAAGTTATTGAGCAACGTATTGATGAGCAAGCACTTGCTCGCATTCGTGCCAATGAAATCGCCATCGATGCAATGGAAGGCGACATGGCTTACCTCGAAGCTAGAATGCTCGGTTTGATTGATGGCATTCGCTATGACATGAATCTATTGGAAGAGCAACACGCCACTGGCGTAGAAGCACCTTCCATGGATGAAATCGAAGCTTTGATTGCTGCTAGAATCCAAGAAAGTCTATTGGATGTAGCAAGCGGCGTTAAAGAGACAACAATCGTTGAGAGAGTTGTTTCCACTACTCCTGAACTTACAAGACAAGACGTTGAGCTCATCGCTGAAGCTCTTATCCGTCAACAAGTATCAGAAGTAGAGCGCACTGTTCAAGAGAACAGAGACCTCATCATTGGCCTAGTTGAATGGGTTGATGAGCTAGACTCAGATGTAAGAGTATTGAAAGACGACGTAGCAGGCTTGAAGACTTCTGTTGCCCAACTTGAGAAGGCTCCAGTTATTTCTGGTGACCTAACAATGAAGGCTGAGTACAAAGCTCCTGAAAAAGATGCGGATAAGGGTTACGTTCCCACAATGAGTGGTAACCTCAACCTCAACATTAAGGCTTCTGAAACAACAGATGTCAAAGCTATCCTAGGCTACAGTCTAGATGCTACAGAGAGTCTAAAGCCAGCGTTTAGCCAGTATCGTGTCGAAGTCAAATCGGAAACGCCAGTGAGCCGCGTTGTTGTTGGTAAACTTCCTAACAGCGTTTTTGGTTCCCATGATTTCAGTGGATATGTTCTCTCGATTCCGTCCACTGGAACGAAGTATGGATTTGGTGGTTTGGCTAGAGTTGACATTATTGACGACTTAACCCTCGACCTCTTTGCTGGTCAGACAACACCTGGACATTACGAAGATATGACAGCTGCCGCAGCATTGAAGTATGCTTTCATGCCCGAAATCGGCATTAAGCTTACTGGAAAGCTTGACAAACCAGCTGGTGCTATGTTCAAGAACTACGCTGCTGGTATTGGTCTCTTTGGTGAGGTAGTTGGTGTAACTTACACTGGCGACTTCGCTATGGACTTCGCTGCTAAAGAAAAGAACTATTTGGCAGTTGTAACTGCTAAGACCACATTCGAACCTGTGACCATTGATGGTAAGTTCATCTATCAAGAGGCCGGATACAAGGTCACAAATCAGCTTGTTGACGCTAAGAGAAAATTTGGTGTTGAAGGTGGCCTAGCTGCTAAGCCTGAGTTCGCTGGTTTCAAATTTGACCTCGCAGCTCGTGCTTACTACGAAGGTGGAGCATTAGAGACCGATAACGTCGGTACCGTACTTGCTTTCAAAGCTGATGCTTCCGCAACCTATGAAGACTTCTTTGTACCAGTAACATTGTCTGCCAGTTACATTGGCAACAAGACCGGTGATGACAAGGCTGAATTTAGACATCATGCCATGGCAAAATTGGCCATTGAGCAGAAGGCCGATTACGGTCTAAGCTATGGTGCAAGTGCTGCTTACGTAAAGAATATACTTGACAACGATGTAGCAAAAGGTTGGAGAAACGTTGAGCACATCAAGACCGATGACCAAGTGCAGTTGAATGCCAACCTAGGCTATGGTCTTGACTGGAGCGGAGCGAAGGTTGATCTTGGTTACAAGGCCGCCTTTGTCCTCACAACTCAGCCTGAGGACACCAAGCCTTCCACTCTCACCCACAATGTGGACGTTGGATATGGCTTCACCGAAGATGTTAAACTCACATTCGGTGGTAGCGTGAAGCAGACCTTCTCCGAGCCTGCCGAAAACGCGTTTGGCTACAACGCAGGTTTGACTGTGAAGTTCTAGAAGCCTAGCTTCCTAGACAGAATGAAACACCGAAAGGTCCTCCTTATGGAGGACCTTTTTTACCCTCAGAAGGATGGTAGAAGTGGCGAAATTTGTGATGCAGGACGGAGGTGGTTTGGTGATCGTTTTAGGGGTTGATCCAGGAAGGGAAAAGTGCGGTATAGCAGTAGTCTCATCAGGCGGTATCCTTGCTAAAGAAGTCATTTCACGCAACGCCTTTCGAGATGTAGTCAAAGCGAAGGTCGAGGAATACAATGTTGATATGATCATCGTGGGGGATGGTACCGGATCGAAGGAATTTCATGCGGATCTGAAGGCTGCACTACCCAACCTTCCGATCAGCCTGGTAGACGAGTTTGCCACGAGTGAGGAAGCAAGAAGCAGGTATTGGATTGATCACAAACCCAAGGGATGGAGGCGCTTGCTTCCGACTACAATGCAAGTGCCACCTGAACCCTATGATGATTATGTTGCAGTCATCTTGGCAGAGCGGTTCTTGTGCAAGAGCTGATTGAAAGTGTTATCTTTTGGGTTCTTGCGCTTTAGAGGGATTTAGGTAACACTTGGAGAAAACACTATGATAGTATAGTGAAGGGGGGAGAGCTGATGCCACGCCGCTTTTGGTTTCTTGCTATTCTTTGTGTCTTTTTTGTGTGCTTGCAGGGCTTAGTATCTGCCAGTTCTCCTCAAGATGATTGGACTTACTCAGCCATCGCAGAGCTGGCCCGAGGACGAGGTATTCCGGGTTTCGAGGTCTCCGCCAGGCTGAATCGCAATCAGGGAGCTCTTTTGGTCTCCCGGCTTTTGCAGCACATAGGCGGTGACGATGGCATGCAGTCTCGCCGTTTCGGTGTGAGCCAAAACGTTTACCTTGATAGCATGATTTTCAGCTATAATCAGAGGGTTGGTCCTGAACAAGCCTTCACTGCAAGTGAAGTGGAACTTTTGTACCGCCTTGTATTAGAGTATGCTGAAGAGTTAGAGATTCTTGGATACGCCATTCAAGACTTTAAACTACTCTACGCCCAGAATTTTGCTGATACCCGAGTGGAGGGATTGTTTGCCGAGCGTAAACTGTTGTATTCCGAACAGGTCTTAGCCGCCGCGCGAAAGAATGCAGAACAATCATCGGTGGCTTTTGAGTCTACCGATGAGGCAACGTCTACTCAGGCGGTTATCGCCCAGATTGTGCCGGAACCTATGAGTCCTCGCAATCTGTGGACTGGGCAGTTTTCTGCCCCTGGATTATTGCCTTCCTCCTCGAGCTTTAGCATGTTAGAACCTGTTAGTGAAGAGAACTCGGTGATTCAAATTGGAAATGTTGAAGTGAGCGGTTCTTTGCGACCCGGTAGCACGAGTAGTTCCTCCTTCGAAAGCACCGATTCGACCTCGGCAGATTCTGACAGCATGACTGGATATGGAATCTCGATGCGGATAGGTGATCTCGCTCTAGAGACTGCGGTGGATCTAAGCGTAGATCGGGAATTACTTGTTCCAAAGACAACCAGTACCTCTGTGGGGTTGAGCTGGGATTGGTCTGACCTTTTCACTTTGAATGCTGGAGTAAGTCGCCGAGAAAGTGTGGGAGACGAGGACGAAGACAAACCGTTGGTTACGTCTCTAGGTGTAGTCGTTCCCATTAATAGAGGGCAGGTTCATTTGGGCATGACACAGGAATGGAATTCTCCAAATGTAGGAGGAAATTCATTGCCGAGTGAGGAAGTAAACATGAGCGCTAGCGCGGCCGAACTAGGCTTGACATATGACTTTAAAAATGACAGTTCCTTGCGCTTTAATTACAGGTTTATTGACTTCAGCAATATGGAACCTGGGACCGAAGCGGAGGCAGCATTTTCCATTAAGTTCTAAACCTGGAGGGTTGAATGATGAAAAAGAGTGTTGCTCGGATTCTTGCTGTAATGTTAGTTCTCACCCTTATCCTCCCCGTACTTTCGCCTTCGGTATCAGCCAATGTAACTCCCCTAGGGTCTTTGGTCATTGTGGAAGAGATGCTCTACGGTCATCCACAAGAGGGATCACTCCTAGATCGTATCCAAAAAGTAGAAATGGACATCTATGGCAAGGTACAGGAAGGTGCGGTTCTAATGCGCATCGATCGGGTCCTTAGCTTTCTCCAGGATTCCGAAGGGGACGGGGGACTACAACTCTTATTGAACTTGGCTGAATGGGGATTCTCTGCGACGTTGACTGGGGAGAAACCCATGGTTGAACGGCTAGATAACCTAGAACTTGTCTTGTATGGCGCCGGCCAGCCTGGAAATATCTCAGAAAGGGCGGAACGACTCATGCTCGACGTCTGGGGGACGACTACCCTCGACGTGCAGCAGGTAGCATTGCCTGTCCAGACCTTGGTAAAAGTGGCTCTATTACGATCCGTTAGTTCTGGCGATGCGCAAGTCGGTGACAAGATCCCTTATAGCGTAGTAGAGGATGTCATGATTGGTGGACGCGTTGTTATACCGGTGGGAGCCACCGGACTAGCTACTGTAACTGAGGTCACTGCAGCAGCCCGTCTAGGTAAGGATGGCAGAATTGTCCTTGATTTCGGCAAGATTACAGCCCTCGACGGTACCCAGGTACCTCTCAAGGTAGACGAGAAGGCTACCGAGAGAAACAGGTCGCTGGAACTTGCGGCTGGTGCTAGTATGGCAGGGATTATCCTGCTTGGTCCGGTAGGTCTTGTGAGCGGCTACTTCATTAGGGGTAAGGATGTTCAAATCGAAGCGAATACACAGTTCTATGTTGAAACTTCCCGAGCGATGCCGACTCTAGGCTTTTATTTTAGACCCGCTCTTAATCAGTAGGCTGACATATTATAGTGATTTGGAGAACCGCGGTCCGTAAGGTTCCACGGTTCTTCTTATGTAAGGACTTGGGACAAGTGGTCTTATCAATTATTGATCTGAGGTGTCATAGCAGGATGAAAAGCGTAAGGACAAGCATAGTGGTGGTCATGCTACTGCTCACAAGTCTGGCCTTGAGTCAGGCAGGATATGCCAATGAATATCGCCTTGGTGTGGGTGATGGTTTAAGTATATCCGTTTGGGGACATGAGGAGCTCAGGACAGAGATCGTCGTTCGCCCTGACGGTTATATTACGTTTCCCTTGGTCGGAGAAATGTGGGCGGTGGATAAAACACCTCGTCAATTAGGTGCAGAGCTGCGGGAGGCACTGGCAGAGTTTGTTAAGAATCCGCAAGTTACCGTGATTGTAAGTGGGTTTCGTACTCTTCAAGTACAGGTCCTAGGTGAGGTCGAGATGCCCGGCAATTATCAGTTAATGGCCGGGGCACGGTTGGTTGACGTACTTGCCTATGCAGGTGGGCAACTGAGTACAGCTAACTTGCGTGGCGTTAGCATTACTAGATATACCTTAGATGAACATGGCGGTGAGCAGGCCCAGCTCCTGCAAGTAGATGTTCAGCGCTTCCTAGAAACTGGGCATCTAGCTGATAACCCTTTGATTGAGACAGGAGATGTAGTTTTTGTTCCTGCTTCGGGTCGGGCCACCATCTTCGGTGAGGTTCGGCAACCAACCAGTTACGATCTAGGTAGTGGCCTTGATGTTCTTGATCTCCTTGCCTTGGCGGGTGGTGCCTTGGATTCGGCAGATCTTGAGAATGTTGTCGTTACTACCCAAGTGGACGGAGAACCCACGGAACAAGTGATTAATGTCCAGAACTTCATGTCTGGGCGTGGTAAGCCAATCAGGATTGAACCCAACGATGTGGTTTTTGTTCCCAAGAAGAAACAGGTGATGGTTCTAGGTGCTGTCCGCGCCCCAGGTTTGTACACTTTACATAAAGAGACCCATCTCATTGATATCTTGGCACAAGCCGGTGGCGTCTTACCCTCCGGTGATGCCTCTGCAGTCGCGATTACCCGTAAAGGCGACGACGAAGTGATGTTGGTTAATGTTGAACCTGGTTTGAAAGGCCAAACAGGCGGTGAAAACCCCCGCTTAGTGGCGGACGATCTCATTTTCGTACCTGAGGGGTATCAAAATGCCCTAGTCTTAGGACAAGTGAGAAGCCCCGGTTCCTATGCAGTGAACGAGCATACTCGTTTGCTGGACATACTGGCTCGGGCAGGCGGCGCAACCGACCGCGCCAACGATGAGTTCACGTTAACTCGGGATGGCATTGCTACGACCTTTAACCTAGGGGCATTGGAGCGACTTGGTCTACAAAACGAAAGGGTCCTACCCCGCGATGTCATTTACATACCTGAAGGGGATAGGCGAGTCTTGGTTCTTGGCGAAGTACGTAGCCCTGGTTACTATCAATTTCGTCCTGGTGACCGTTTGTTAGACGTTATCGGTTCGGCAGGCGGACTCACGGTAAATGCACGGCAGAATGAGGTTTCTGTTAGTCGGCAATCGCCAGAGGGTACAGAAATCATTATGGTCGACTTTAGCGAACTCATGACCAATCGCTATCTATCCCAGAACATACCTTTGCAGGGTGGCGATGTGATTATCGTTCCCACAGAGGACCGAGGGATTATTGTCATGGGTGAAGTGGTGCGCCCAGGTTACTACAACTTCCGATCGGGTGATGGTCTACTCGATGCCATTATGCTTGCGGGTGGATTTACTGCAAATGCAAATGATGAAGAAGTATCCTTAACCCGGCATAGTCAGGATGGTACTACAATAGAAACCATCGATTTTAGCCTGTTGATGGAAGATCGCTTCCTAGCTTCAGATAAGCTGCTTCAAGGCGGAGATGTGATTATTGTGCCCCGCAGTGAACGAAGTGTTCTTGTACTAGGTGAAGTACGCAGCCCCGGCTATTATGTCTTCACGAAGGGCCAGAACTTCGTAGAACTCATTGCTCGAGCAGGCGGGTTTACCGCAAATGCTGATGCAAGGAAAGTGCAAGTTACGACTGAGACCTCTGAGGGTGTGCAAACCGAGATTCTAAACCTAGATGTCATGTCAGACATGAACGACAATCGTCCCCTAAAGGGTGGAGAAGTAATTACAGTGCCTAGGGCGAACAATATGGTCCTGGTCTTTGGCAGTGTGGCTCGCTCTGGGGCATATGCTCTACAACCTGGCGGACGTCTCTTGGATATCCTGGCCGCGGCTGGAGGTCTCCAAACTAACACCGGATCGGAAAACGTCGTTATAACGAGGCAGAGTGGAGACGTTGAACAGATTTGGGAAGTAAACTACGCGAATCTGATGAGCGCTCAAAGTGATCACAACCTACCCCTAGAGGGCGGAGATGTCCTTTATGTACCTTCATCCAGGCATCAAATCCTAGTACTAGGTATGGTTAAGAGTCCTGGTGTGTACAACTTACCTGCTGGTGCCCGAGTGCTAGATGCCTTGACTATGGCAGGGGGGCCTCAAGAGAGAGCTGCTCTTGAGAGTGTGGGAATTTACCGCGATGGCTCCCTTGAGGGTTCAGAGATTGTGAGCATGGGCAAGGATAAGGTGCTCTTTACAGGTGATGCGAATGAAAATCCGCTCTTACAGGCAGGAGATATCATTTATGTACCTGAGACAAGTAAGCCTGATTGGACCAAGATTTTTGGGTTTGTCGGTGCAATTAGCTCCTTTAAGAGTGCTATCCTCAACATTTTCGGATTATAGGAGGTGACGGCATTGGAAATGGAAGAAATGGATCTTCGAGAGTATTGGGAAATCATCGTCAAGAAACGCACACTCATAGCTGTAGTTTTCCTCGTCACCGTCCTTGGTGTCACCGTCTATAGCTTTGTTGCTACACCGATCTATGAGGCATTTACAACGGTAATGGTGAGGGAATCTGGAACGTCCATGCAATCGATGCTGTTTGATGGTATGGGTGGAGGCGGTAGAAACACCGCACAGAACTATATCCAGATCATGAAGAGTAGAAATATTCTAGATGAAGTAATTGAACGGGTAGGCTCGGAAGAGTTGACCTCTAGGACGCTGGCCAAGATTATTACGATTCAACCTGTTCAGGGTAGCGATGTGCTTCAGATTTCGATGCAGTCGCCTAATCCTGCCTTGGCGCAGGATGTGGTGAATACCTTAACAGACGTCTTTATCAACTGGAATCGACGCTATCAGCAGGAAGACAGACGTACCGCAAGGGTCTTTATAGAAGCCCAGCTTGAATCGGTAGAGGAAGAGCTCAAGATTGCCGAAGAGCGCCTGCGTTCTTACAAAGAGGACGAAGGTGTGTTAGCACCTTCGCAAGAAACAATCGCAATGATTGAGCGTATGGCCAAGCTTGAGACGAGCTTGACCGAGGTTACTGTAAGCAAAGAAGAGGTAGCCGAGCGCATTATTCGCGTCAGGGCGAACTTGAGCCAAGAGGACGAGACTTTGATTTCGTCGACGACGATAGCCGAAAATCGGTTTATTGGAGAGTTTAAGAGTCGATTGGCAGACTTAGAGATCAAGTTAGCCAGTGCCAAAGAACGCTATACAGATCGTCATCCTACTGTTGTAGCATTACAGGCTGAGATTGCCGATGTCACGAGTAAATTGGCAGCCGAAGTAGAACGGGTAATTGGTACGGAGACCAGAACCCTAAATCCTATTCATCGGGAACTATACGGTACGTTGATCAATCTGGAAGTTGAGGCTATGGCTTTAAACTCCCGGGAGGCAGCTCTTTTGAGCTTGATCGAGGAGTACGAGATCGAGTTAGGTTTCGTACCTGCTCGTGAACTGGAGCTAGCTCGCCTCATGCGG
>JAAZLY010000275.1 GCA_012799115.1 Bacillota bacterium | reverse complement strand
GAAGGGTACGCTCTTACGGGCTGCCGAAATCGAGATGGCTAGATTCATGGGTATAAGTTGAGGCTCATGGGTGACTAGGGCTAGGTACAATCCCGGCGTGCAAGTTGTCAGGAAAAAGCTACTATAGCGAACCAAGCGGTGAAAGGTTGCCGCCAGCCAGTGATGATAATAGTCTTCGTTGGCCTGAAACGCTTCCACAAACAAGTAAGGCATGGTCAAGGCAAAGGGCGTCCCATCGACAAGAATTGCTACTCTTCCTTCCAACAGCTTGGCAGCAACCTTGTCAGGTCTTTCTGTATGCCCAATTGTAGGTAGAGGGGAGTTGGGAGAATCGCGGATGAGTTCCTCAAGGTAACCAGACTCCAGGATTGCATCAATATTGACCTTTTCAATCCTCTTGCAGACTTCTTCTAGTAATCCTGGGCTAACGAGTCCTTCCACATACATAATTGCCAGCTTAGTCTTTGTCTGCAGACCAACTTGCATATTCTTGACTTTCAAGTCTGGGCTCTTGATTTTCCGCCGTACCAGGCTCACGTTAACACCCAGTTCCTCGGTAAACCCTTCCCTCGGCCCTCGAACCGCACTTTCAGATTGTGGCTCCGTTACTGCACGCTTTTCCCAGCCTTGTGAATCCACCAGAATACCTCGGTCGGACCCCTCTACCAAGATGACTCCTGCTCCATCCACAACTCCCTTGGCGAGCTCTTGAAAGCTCGTAAAGGTCGAGATGCCATCAGCCTGAATGACATGTTCGACTAGATGATCAATCAGTCTCTGGCCCCGCAGACCTTTGGGCAGAGAATAGATCATCAGGGGCCGAACAATGTAGTCACTTAAGAACTCATGTTTCGCTAGATCATTGGAATAGATCAAGACAATTGGTACTACATGGGGCTCCCTAGTTCTAATGCCCCGGTAGATAACGCTTTCATCATCTTTGAAACAGGTCGTCTTAAGTTGTACCACATTCTTAGATAGGGACGTTGTAAGGCGATCTTTGGTTTTCGTCTTGTCTGCTTTGTCTTGAGCTCGTTTTCGGAAGAACACTGTACATCCCTCCATTTTGGCTAGTATATCCAAAACCGGAAGGAATAATAAAAAGCCGACCCCTTGGGAGTCGACTTTTCTAATCTACTTCTTACTTGTCTTGGACCTTCCGCAGACTGGCTAGACCAGCCCGGATGCTCTCAGGTGGCGAGACTTTGTATACCTCCGTCTCCAGAATGAGCCATTCTACCTCAGTGTCCAAAGCGGCTTTGAGAACGTTCTCCAAATCGAGCCTTCCATAGCCAACATCGGTCTGTTCGTTATCACGATCGAAGTCCTTGATATGCACCAACGGTGTCCGGCCTCTTAATTTGGCCAAATACTCCACCGGATCTTCTCCACCATGGAGAATCCAACCCAAGTCAAGCTGGGCAAAAACAAAGCGGGGATCTACCGTGTCGAGGAGAAGGTCAAGTGCATAGACCCCATCGAGGCGCACAAACTCAAAGCTGTGATTATGGTAACCCAGCCTAAAACCTTGATCTGTGGCACGCTTTCCTATCTCTGTGAGCTCCTTGGCAAAATCCCGCCAGCTCTCTGTCGACTCACGGTCAAAGCCCTTGGGAGGGACCGGACAGACTAGAGTATGATTACCCAGGGCTCGATTATAGGCAATCTCCTCATCCAAGTGGTCTCTTAAGCGGTCGAAGGATACATGGCTACTCACAGCCTCCAGACCTACACGGTCAAGATGGGCCTTCATTTCCCCACTGGCTAGTCCTTCATAGCCAGCAAACTCAACCCCTTCATACCCAGTTTCAGCTGCGAGCTCTAAGGCTGCGACAAAATTCTGTGCGGCCATTTCCCGCAAGGAATACAGTTGTAAGGCGATGGGATGTTTGTTCATGATATCCTCCTAACGTAACTTCCAAATCCGTTGACTATACTCTTCAATTGTCCGGTCACTGGAGAAGTAACCAGCACTACCGATATTGACAATTGCTTTTTTCCACCAGAGCTCTGGCTGCTGGTACTGAGTGTTGATTTGCTCATGAGCTTTCCGATAAGCTGCGAAATCCTTCAGGACAAAGTAGGGATCAGCCATTCCTCCCCAGCCGTGGAGCAAGCCATGGCGCAGATCTTGGTAGAGTGCCAGGTGTTGGGCGTTCACAAATCCGTTCACAAGCTGATCCAGCACTTGCTTAAGGTAGGGGTCTTCTAGATAGAGTTCATATGGACGGTAGCTTCCGTCTCGATAGTACTGGCTGGTCTCTTCCGCCGTAAGGCCGAAGATGAAGATGTTTTCATCGCCCACTGCTTGCGAGATCTCTACGTTGGCTCCATCCATTGTGCCGATGGTCAGGGCACCGTTAAGCATAAACTTCATATTGCCCGTTCCAGAAGCTTCCTTTCCGGCTGTGGAGATTTGCTCGCTCACATCAGAGGCCGGAATGATCGCCTCAGCTAGAGAGACTCGGTAGTTTTCCAGGAATACAACCTTAAGTTTGTCTCCGATCGCGGGATCATTGTTGATGCGTTCACCCACGTCATGAATGAGCTTAATGATCAGTTTGGCCATACCATAGCCTGGCGCTGCCTTGGCACCAAAAATGAAGGTACGGGGGTACATTTCGAAACCTGGATCCTCCAAGAGGCGATTGTAAAGGTACAGAACGTGCAAGATATTCAGGAGTTGGCGTTTGTACTCATGTAGTCTCTTGATCTGTACATCGAAAATAGAGTGAGGATCGACCCGCACATTGTTGTGGTCTAGGATATACTTGGCCAAAGCTACCTTGTTGTTGTGACGGATACTAGCTAAAGCCTCTTGCGTGGCCTTGTCGTCCTGATAGGGCAAGAAATTGGCAAGTTCCTCAGGATGCTTGATCCAACCTGAGCCAATGCGATCGGTGAGCAACTCAGCAAGTCCTCTGTTAGCCTTGAGTAAGAATCGCCTGAAGGTCACCCCATTGGTCACATTGGTGAACTTCTCTGGATAGAACTGAGCAAACTCTGCAAAGACCTCGTCGCGGAGAATCTCACTGTGAAGCTTAGCCACACCATTCACAGAAAAGGAGCCAACAATACACAAATGAGCCATCTTCACTTCATGATGAGCGATGATGGAAAGGCGAGCGATTCTATCCCAGTCACCAGGATAACGTTCCCAAAGGGAAGCACAAAAACGCTCATTGATTTCATAAACGATATCCCAAAGCCTAGGCAAGAGATCGCGGAACAGACCTTCCGGCCAGCGTTCTAATGCTTCTTCCATGATCGTATGGTTGGTATAAGCGAAGGTGTCTTTGGTGATCCTCCAGGCCACGTCCCACTCTAGACCCTCCTCGTCGAGGAGGATGCGCATCAGTTCAGGAATGGCCAGCGCGGGATGGGTATCGTTGATGTGAATCACGACATGTTCCGGAAACGCATCAAAGTTCGTTCCGTGTTGTCTCTTATACTTCCTGACAATGCTCTGAACACTGGCAGACACAAAGAAGTATTGTTGTTTGAGACGTAGGGCCTTGCCTTCAGGATGGTTATCATCCGGGTACAGCACCTTAGAGATAACTTCAGCCAGTTCCTTTTCTTCCAGAGCATCAAGGTACTTACCCTGGCCAAAAAGACTCATATCCAGATGCTTCGTGGCCCGCGCCGCCCACAAACGAAGTGCGTTCACTACGTCAGATTGATAACCTAAAATGGGCATTTCATATGGTACCGCCCGTACCGATTGGTAGCCTTTGTGCTCATAAACTAGACGGCCTTCCTCTTGGTGCACCTCCACAAACCCGCCGAACTTAACCAGTTCGGTCTCTTCTGGTAGTGCAATCTCCCAATTCGAGCCATTTTCCAGCCAGGGGTCTGAAACCTCTACCTGAAAACCATCGATGATCTTCTGCTGGAAGAGCCCGTACTCATAGCGGATACCACAGCCAGTTGCCTTATAACCAAGGGTAGCTAGAGAGTCCATGAAACACGCGGCTAAGCGACCCAAACCGCCATTACCTAGTCCAGGATCAGGTTCAACTTCTTTCAGTTCCTCAAGCTCGAGACCAAGTTCGTGGCAGACCTCTGCTACCACATCCTCAATACCTAAGTTAATGAGATTGTTGCTAAGGGCTCTACCCATCAAAAACTCCATGGAAAGATAGTAAACTTCTTTACCATCGTAGTTGCCCATCAGTTCACGAGAGTATGCTCTTTGTTCTTTCACCAGGTCAGAAACGACCTGGGCTATGGCCTGATACATCTGATCTTCTGATGCGGCCCGAATGCTGCGTCCAAACATCCGCTGAACCTTGCTCTCCAGGGCCGCCAAAAAGATCCTTTTTTGATCTATATTTTGATTCAATTCTTCCACACCTACTTTTGCTACTTTTTCCTTCCCCTCTTCGCAGGATTTCTTCCCAAGGTGGGGAAAGTAATTCATAAAAGGGGGATGTGCTTATGAGTTTTATGTTTGAAAGCGGCGAATACTTCGTACGAATTAAACGTGAAGGCGTGCACCTCAAAATCACAATTTGGGATCGTCGAGGCGACAAGCTCCTCAGCGATTTGCTCGGCCCTGATCCTGCACTACAATTCTGGAATAAAGTAGAAGCATTGACAGACAAGGACCTCGTTGCTGACCTTAAGACAAAGGTTGTGTCCTAAAGTAACACTAGGGATATAGAAAAGGCGTCCACCAAACCCAATGGACGTCTTTTTGTCATTTCCATTATGATGTGCGGCGATCGCCCATTCCTAAAATCTCCAAAGCATGGAAGATTTCGGAATACACATGGGCTATATATGCTGGATCCATTTCTGCAACGCGGCTAAAAGCATCGCCTTTGTATGTTGTCGTGTATGAGGGTTCCATGCCGTTGAGTGCTTCGGCCAT
>JAAZLY010000274.1 GCA_012799115.1 Bacillota bacterium | reverse complement strand
CTGCCCCTGCGGCCATGGATGAAGCAACACCGCATTCACTCTGGCATCCACCTTCTGCACCGCTAATGGGACCTTGCGCAGCTGAGACAATACCCACACCCCCCATGACTAGAAGGGCTTCCACGATTTCTTCGTCACTACTTCCCAGTTCCTCCGCCACAGCAAGGCCGGCACCTGGAACCACTCCGCAGGCTCCCGCCGTAGGACAGGCAACGATCCGGCCCAAACCTGCATTATGCTGACCCACAGCCAAGGAGAAGAGAACCGAGTTTTTTAGAAGTGAACCCCCTAGAACTCGCCCGTCATTGATGGCTTTTTGAAAGAGATGTCCATATCCGGTGATAATGTGCGTTCTTTCTCCTTGATCCTGAATGCCATTCTCAATCGCGGCACGCATGACCGTCAGTGCTTCGTGCATCTGGGCACGGACTTCGTCACACGATGTATTGCTGCGGAAGGCTTCGTACTCGGCAACAACCTGAGCCATATCCTGCCCGCGCTCTGCGCAGAGCTCTAACAACTGATGTGCACTGCCTATATCCATCGAAATCCTCCTAAAAACGCGGTAATGTCCTTACAACGATGACTCCAGCAATCCTTAGCACATGTTGCATGGCCAGATCAGATATCTCATCATCTGTCTCCGCAATGAGTAGTGCATCAGACCCTCGAGTCTTACGACTCACATCCAAAAATGCAATGTTAATCCCATGAATAGCTAATACCTTCGTGATCTCCGCGATCACACCTGGCTCGTCACGATGTCTTGTAACCAGCGTCATGTAAGACCCGTCGACATCAACATCAAAGCCGTTTACTTCAAAGATGTTGATTCGTCCTCCGCCGATAGAAGCTCCTGCGATTTCCAGCTTGTCACCAAGACCCTCTGCCTTGATGCGTACCGAGTTTGGATGCACGTCACCCAAGTCACCCGATGCGAAGCTATACTCCAATCCAGCTTCTTTCGCGATTTCTAAAGCCTCTGGGATACGTTCATCGTCCATGCTCATACCCAATAGTCCTGCTATGAGTGCTACATTGGTGCGATGCCCCCAGTAGGTAGCAGCAAAGGAGCCGTGGAGAATGATCTCCGCCTTCTTAACATCTGTTCCAAGTATCCGCCTAGTAGCAAGACCTAACCGCACTGCTCCCGCCGTATGTGAACTCGATGGTCCAACCATGATTGGCCCCACGACATCAAATAGACCGATTTGTGCCATAGAAAATCATCACCTCAATTCATGATACACTTTTTATCATACACTTTTTCACTTATACTTTCTACAATAGAAAAAGTAAAGTCCTTGGTCAACTTCGTCAACCAAGGACTCTATCCTATGTCTGATCCAAATTTGTTAATTGCTCCCAGAAGATGTCGAGTTCGCAGTCCTCACTCTCACCCTTCCAGTGTAGGCAGCTCTCACAGCTTCGTTCTGCCGTCTCGTCCTCGGCATCATAGGCACTACAGGTTTCACCCACCTGGCGCATTTGCATGAGACTGGGCATATTCACCAGCTCCTTTTCCTCTTTGTACGGGTAGTATGACCATAGTCCGACCAGAGTATGAAAAGGAAAAGGGCCTCCTGAGAGACCCTCGTATTGGAAAACCTTAGTTTGTCAACGCATCCTCAACTGCTTTAAGGACTGCCTGGCTGGTGGCTGTAGCTCCACTTACCGTATCAACTGGTCCTTGAGCTTCGATGATCGCTGGGAGAAGCTCCTTGAAGGCCCCAGCTGCAATAAAGGGAGTTTCGCTGTCTTCTACAACAACGATCTCGGTGATCTTGCCACCACTTACGGTGACGTCAAGTACGAGTTCCCCACCAAAACCTTGGGCAGTGCCGCGATGGGTACCGTCACCGACAGTAATCTCGTACGTCTCTGCAGGTTCGGCTGCTACGGCCACATCGCCCAGTAATGCCTTCTCTACCGCTTCCAGTAGAGCTTTGCTGGTCACGGTCGCACCGCTTACGGTATCTACTGGTCCTTGGGCTTCAACAATGGCCAAAGGCAGATCCTTTAGAGCGTTCCCTGCAAT
>JAAZLY010000273.1 GCA_012799115.1 Bacillota bacterium | reverse complement strand
CGGATACCGGCAACCACGTCTTCACCTTGCGCATCCATCAGGTACTCACCATAGAAGACATTCTCTCCTGTAGAAGGATCGCGGGTAAAGGCTACACCGGTACCGGAGTTGGCGCCCATGTTACCATAGACCATAGCCTGTACGTTAACGGCTGTACCCCACTCATGTGGAATATGGTTAATCTGGCGATAACGAATAGCGCGAGCGGTATTCCAGGAACGGAAAACAGCGTCAACTGCACCGCGTAGTTGTTCGAAAGCGTCGTCTGGGAATAGCTTTCCAGCAGACTTTTGGATGATCTCCTTGTAATCGGCTACGAGATCCTTTAGAGCCTCGACAGTAAGTTCATTGTCAAGTTCTACCCCATACTTCTTGCGTTCGGCAGCTAGTGCTTCTTCAAAAGCATCGTGTTCAACGCCCATGACAACATCGCCATACATTTGCAGGAAACGGCGATACGAGTCCCAAGCAAAGCGAGGGTTACCAGACTTCTTCGCCAAAGCCTCTACGGTTTCGTCGTTCAAGCCAAGGTTCAACACCGTGTCCATCATACCGGGCATGGAGACTCTTGCACCAGAGCGCACCGATAGCAGTAGTGGATTTTCCTTATCGCCAAACTTAGCACCCATCGATTTCTCAATGCGAAGAATGTTCTCTTTGATTTGCTCTTCTAGACCGTCAACCCATTTCTCACCATTTGCATAAAAGGCTGTGCAAGCATCGGTTGTAATGGTAAGACCTGCAGGTACTGGAATACCCAGTTCTACCATTTCGGCAAGGTTTGCACCTTTGCCACCAACCAAATTCTTGTCGTGTTGTTGGCCATCTGTTTGACCATCACCAAAGAAGTAAACCCATTTAGTGTTCATTATATATCCTCCTTCTGTTCTTCTTCTCTATCTATGTTTTTCCCATCTAGGGAGTAAACCCAGACGTTTGGAGAAACTCCAACACACTTAATTCTGGTTAGCACTGTCTATTCCTTCCACAAGTATACATCTTTACTTATTTACAACAATTCTGCGTAGATCCCCGCACAAACTATACATGCCGAGGGACCGTTTGAGGAGCGCTAGGCGATTTGCCCGGATGGTTGGTGTTGGATCCATGATCATCACATCAGCGAAGAAACCATCAACGTGAACCCTAAACTTCGACAAGTTCTGCAGAATACCGATGTAGTCTCGCTCCTCCAAGAGACCCCGACACAATTCCTCAAGTTCCTGCAATGCTGCAAAGAAAGTCTGATCCGCTTCCGTAAAGACACTCGGTTCAAGTTCTATGCTCTCTGCTTTCGCTGCTAGGTTCACCACTCTTTCAAAACCAGTGATCAGATCCCCGTAGCCCTCTGCTGTCCTAAACTCGGTTAGGGCCTGCAAGCGAGCAAGCAGATTAGGAATGTCATCTTCATCCTGGCCCATCACTGCATCGATCAGATCATAGGCATAGCCTTGGTCGGTAAACAAAACTCGCACTCGAGCCAAGAAAAAGTCCAGCAATGCCTGTTCATTTTCTTCACTCAGATGAACCTCGGTGTAGCCCGTTTTTGCCTCGTTGATGAGAGAGGATAACGAAATATCGTAGCCTCCACTAAGTAGGATCTGAACCACTCCCTGCGCTTGCCTGCGTAGGGCAAAGGGATCTTGCGATCCAGTGGGGATTCGTCCTACAGCAAAGTAGCCTACCAACGTGTCGAGTTTGTCGGCTAAACTCACCACCCGACCCTCTACCGTTACGGGCAAGGAATCACCGGAGAATCTAGGCATATAATGCTCTCGAATGCCAGCTGCGACGTGAGAGTCCTCTCCTTGAGCCAAGGCATACTTCTCACCCATCAATCCTTGTAGTTCAGGAAACTCATAGACCATTTGAGAGACCAAGTCGCATTTTGCCAAGACCGCAGTACGCAGCGCTGTGTCCAAGGCCTCATGATGACCCAGTTGCTGAATGAGTTTCCCCGTGAGCCGCTCCAGCCGCTTGACCTTATCTCCCATTGTTCCGAGCTGATCTTGGAAGACGACTCCCTGGAGCTTCTGCAGATTGTCCTCAAGCTGGATCCGTAGATCCTCATCATAAAAGAATTTAGCGTCAGACAGACGTGCTTCTAACACCTTTTCGTTTCCCATGATCACGTTGTCAAGGTGGTTATCCGCCCCATTGCGCACGCCAATAAAGCGAGGTGCGAGGTTGCCTGCAGTATCGTAGAGCGGAAAGTACCGCTGGTGCTCCTTCATCGAGGTAATCAAGACCTCTGAGGGCATCTCTAAATAGTCGGCGGAAAAACTACCACAGAAGGTAGTAGGGTACTCCACGAGATTCACGACCTCATCGAGCAAGCGGGCATCTTCCACCACTTCCGCTCCTTCTTGCTTTGCCAAGAGCTGAATCTGTTCCCAAGTAACAGCCCGTCTTTCCTCAGCGTCGACCATCACATAGTGGTCTCGAAGCTTAGCTACATACTCACCAGGGTGTAGTATGGTTATGGGACCAGCCCCAAGCTGTCGGTGACCATGGCTGAGATTGGCTGCTTGAACGGGACCTACCTGGACAGGAATTACTTCTTCACCCCAAAGAGCCACGATCCAGCGCAAGGGCCTAGCATAACGCAACTCATAATCTCCCCAGCGCATGTTCTTGGGAAAGTTCAAATGAGCGACGACATCTTCCAAGAGTGGTTTCAGAAGATCCTTTGTCTTCTGCCCCTTTACCTCTTTTTGAATATAAATGTAATCCGCTCCTTGAAAGGACTTAACAGTAATCTCACTAGCTGTGGCCCCCTGGGAACGCAAGAATCCAAGTCCCGCCTTGGTCAAATTCCCATCCTGGTCCTGAGCTATGTTCAGAGGAGGCCCTTTGATTTCTTCCAACACATCTTCTTGCTCTGCTTGCAGATCAAGAATCTGAACTGCGAGCCGGCGCGGAGTACTAAAGGATCGTATCTCGCCCCACGCTAATCTCTCCTGCTCAAGCTTACTTGTGATACCATCAACCAACTGCCCTAGAGCCCTCTCTACAAAACGGGCTGGCAGTTCTTCAAAACCTAGCTCTAACAAAAAGTCCTGCATTATTCATGCCCCCCTTTGAGCATTGGAAACTCAAGGCGTTCCCTCTCGGCGAGGTAAGCCTGTGCTGCCATGCGAGCTAATGCCCTGACACGGCCAATAAAGCGAGTTCTCTCACTGACCGAAATAGCGCCGCGGGCATCAAGTAGATTAAAGGTGTGGGAACATTTCAGGACGAAGTCATAACCCGGGAGCACCAAACCTGCCCCTATGAGGCGTTCAGCCTCTACTTCATACAGATCGAAGAGGGTAAACAGCCGTTCCGCGTCGGATGCTTCGAAGTTGAAGGTAGAAAACTCCACTTCGTTTTGCATAAATACATCCCCGTAGGTGACATCTCCCACCCATTTGAGATCGAAAATACTATCGACGCCTTGAATAAACGTCGCCAATCGTTCAACACCGTAGGTGATCTCCGCCGCAACTGGCTTCACATCAATACCGCCCACTTGTTGGAAATAGGTAAACTGGGTTATTTCCATACCATCAAGCCAGACTTCCCAGCCAAGGCCCCAGGCGCCTAAAGTGGGCGACTCCCAGTCATCTTCCACAAAGCGGACATCGTGTTTCAAGAGGTCGATGCCGAGTGCCTCCAGGCTCCCCAAGTATAGTTCCTGGACATGATCAGGGGATGGCTTTAAGACAACCTGGTATTGATAGTAGTGCTGTACCCTATTTGGGTTTTGTCCATAGCGTCCATCGGTGGGTCTGCGACATGGCTGTACATAGGCTACGTTCCAGGGTTCTGGTCCTAGCGCCTTCAAAAAAGTAGCTGGCGACATAGTCCCAGCCCCCACCTCTAAATCGTAGGGCTGATAGATGATGCAACCATGCTCAGCCCAGTAGCTCTGCAGTTTCAGAATCATATCCTGAAGATTCATTGTCATTACCCACCTTCATTTCATGCGGATTTCATGTTTCATGTATATCAAATTGACCACTAATTGTCAATTAAGAGCCTGCAACGTCCCTAAAAATTCTAGTGACTTAAGGGGATACTCCAAACGGTAGTCAAGATAGCGACGCATCACCCGCCGCAGCTCTTCTTCGTTGTTCGACGCTGGATGTAACACCGGTAGCCGTGAGAAGTCCCATTCAAGTAGTTTTTTCATTAACTCCCAGGTGCCATTGCTTAGCTGCAGACTAGCGGGGTCTTGCCCTACACAGTTCTCGCAAAGGACTCCTCCTTGCTCGCTAAAAAGCACCTTGTTCTTGAGCGCCTCCCTGCAGGACAGACAATGATAGAGTTCTGGTTCATAGCCCAGTTCACGCATGAGGCGAATCTCAAAGGCACGAGTCGCTAAAGCCAAACGTCCTGCCTCAAGCAAGGCGAGGGTGGATGCAAGTAAGGGAAAGACCCTATCGATTGGGTCTTCTTCTACAGTAAGAGCATCTAATAACTCTGTAATATAAGAAGCATAGGCGAATTTTTCCAAATCATCCCTGATAACTTGCCCACTATGCACGATCTCTGCTTGGCCTAAGTTATGTAAAGTCTTGCTGGGAAAGATAAGGTAACGTCCTTGAGTGAATACTTGAGTGGGACTCAGCAGACGATTTCGAATCCTGCGGGCTCCCCTCGCTACGACATTGAGTTTTCCCCGTTCTTTCGTGTAGAGAGTGACAATTCGATCCGCTTCGCCTAGATTACGTACGCGCAGAACAATCCCCTCTGTTTTCCAGGTCACAGACTGTCACCTTCCATTTCAATTGGTGGAGTGATCCCCAGATACTGATAGCCCAGACTGGTTATACAGCGTCCCCTAGCAGTACGTTGCAGCAGACCAAGCTGTAGCAAGAAGGGTTCATAGACGTCCTCGATGGTATTGGCTTCCTCTCCGATAGCTGCAGCCAAACTCTCTACGCCCACCGGGCCTCCTCCAAAGACTCTTTGGATCGTCTGGAGGATCCGTCTGTCCAGATGATCGAGACCATTCTCGTCAATCTCAAATAGTTGGAGTGCTTCCATGGCCACACCATGGGTAATATAATTGTCTGCTCGAACTTGAGCATAGTCCCGAACTCGTTTGAGCAGGCGGTTGGCCACCCTAGGTGTCCCCCTCGATCGCTTGGCAATTTCCAGAGCGCCATCCTCATCGATGGCCACGCCAAGTATGCGGGCTGCCCTCGTGACAATCGCCTGTAAGTCTTTTTCCTCATAGAGTTCCAAGCGGCTAATTACGCCAAAGCGATCCCGCAAGGGAGATGTGAGCATACCAGCTCGAGTTGTAGCACCAATTAGGGTGAAGGGAGGTAGGTCAATACGCACCGATCTAGCGCCTGGTCCCTTACCAATCACGATGTCTACAGCGGCATCTTCCATCGCTGGATACAGTACCTCTTCTACTGAACGGCTGAGCCGATGAATTTCGTCAATAAAGAGCACATCATTGGCCTGCATACTAGTGAGGATGGCCACCAAGTCTCCTTGTCGTTCGATAGCTGGCCCCGATGTAGTATGGATACCCACACCCATCTCCGTGGCAATAATGTGAGCCAAACTTGTCTTGCCCAAACCAGGAGGCCCGTAGAAAAGGACGTGATCTAACGCTTCTCCTCTCTGTTTGGCTGCAGTCACAAAGAGTTGCATATGTTCTTTCACTTTATCTTGCCCAATGTACTCCTGTAAAGTACGGGGTCTCAGGGAGGTCTCGGTATCCCAATCGTCAGGTCGTTTCCAGGCACTTACTATCCGTTCCGTCTCCAAATACGCTCACCCCTTTGCTGGCTGTTCTGTGCCAGCGCTACCTTGAGTAATTCCTGCAAATTATAGTTATCTTTCAGATGTGGTTTTGCTAGATTGACCATACGCTCCGCTTCGCTGCTATGATACCCTAAGGCCTGTAGTGCTTCTAGAGCATCCTCGAAGACGCTACCCGAAACGATGGGCAAAACTTCATCTTGGTCTTCGGATTCCCAGGGAAGGTCTTTAAACTTGTCTTTCAACTCCAACAAAATTCGCTCCCCCGTCTTTTTGCCGATACCTGGCAATGAGGTCAAGGTCGACAAGTCTTGCCGCTGGACTGCCTGAATAAACTCCCGGGAGGCAATATTGGACAAGATACCGACACCAAGTTTAGGGCCGATTCCATTGACTCCAATGATGGTATGAAATAGTCCTCGTTCTTCAGCGGATGAGAATCCGTACAGTACGAAGGCATCGTCACGCACCTGTAAGTATGTTTGGACAAAGAGCTCCTGGCCCAGAGCAGGAAGTTGCTGTAGGACCGAGCTTGTGACAATAACCTCATAACCAATACCCTGAACGTCGAGGACTACTGAGTTTTCTCTAACGTCTACGAGACGCCCCTTCAACGAGACAATCAATTTGATCTCCCCCAGTTATTAGCATTATGTCCATGGCAGACACAAATGGCCAGAGCATCCGTTACGTCATCGGGCTTTGGCACATCGGCGAGGCCTAAAAGCATCTTGATCATATATGCCACTTGTTCCTTATCGGCCCTACCATAGCCCGTCACGGCCATCTTGACCTGCAGCGGCGTGTACTCAGCTACAGGCAGACCCGCATGCGCTCCCGCAAGAAGGGCCACCCCTCGGGCTTGTCCCACCGCTAGCGCTGTACTGACGTTCTTATTGAAGAAGAGTTCCTCCACGGCCAGACAATCCGGGCGAAACTCAGCGATCCGGGCCCGTAGCTCTGAGTAGATCGTCTCCAAGCGTGCTGCAGTGCTTTGCTTCGTTGTTGTCCGAATGGCACCGTACCCTAAAACGATGTGTCTGTTACTTTTCACCTCGACCACCCCGTAACCTGTAATGGCTGTACCGGGGTCAATGCCCATGACAATCATCTCTGCACCCACCTCATCTCATTATTCGACATGCTACAAAGCAAGTCCTTGCCAAAGGTTGGTGCAAAGAAAAAGCCTCAATCCGTAATTTCGACTGAGGCAATTGCTCCTTAGACTAACATGGTAAAGACTTGTTGACTGACAATAAAGGCTAGAAGAAAAAACACCAAACCAACCACAAAAAGAACTAGAAATCGACGCATATTTCTCCCCCCTAAGGGAGAGTATGTCCTTGACCTAGTCGAGTATTCCTAACCCTCAACCTCATAATTTGAATAAACCTCTTGTACTTCATCGAGCTCCTCGAGGAGTTCGATGAGTCTTTCCACGGACTCGACTTTATCTTCCGGAATCTTCACGGTGTTTTGCGGAATGAAGCTGATCTCGGTTCCCAGGAATTGAAGACCGCCGTTCTCGAGTTCCTCTTTCACATTCAAAAAGTCACTTGGATCGGTGTGGACTTCAATTACATCGCCATCGACAACGACATCTATTGCACCAGCTTCAAGGGCTTGAAGCATGACTTCGTCTTCGTCCACGGAACCCCTTTCGACAACCAATAGGCCACGACGCTCAAACATCCAGGCTACGCAACCACTCTCGCCTAGATTCCCGCCATACTTGGAGAAACGATGACGAACCTCGCCCGCAGTACGATTTCTGTTATCTGTCAGCGTATCAAGCATAATTGCAACTCCGCCAGGTCCATAACCCTCGTAGAACACCTCGGAATAGGTTGCACCTTCTAGACCACCCACGGCACGAGCAATGGCCCTTTCAATATTGTCATTTGGCATGTTAACTGCCCTGGCTTCATCGATAGCTAAGCGTAGCTTCACATTAGCTTCAGGGTCAGCGCCACCTTCTTTTGCCGCAACGGTGATTTTGCGTCCAATCTTGGTGAACACCTGTCCCCGTTTGGCGTCTTCTTTCGCCTTCTTGTGTTTAATATTAGCCCACTTAGAATGTCCGGCCATAAGTGTCACGCCCTTTCCGTTCCCATTTTAGCACAGGAGACATCCAGAAACAAGGATTACCTGCCTTGGGAGGACTTAACAGCCTTGCGAATGACCTGGATGAGAACATAATGTAAACCAAGAATGAGGAAGACCAATACGAAAGGAGAAATGAGACGGCTAATGAGTAAGAAGTCATACAAACCATGGGCGAAAGCGGCGACCGACAGTCCCAATAGCAGTTGTGAAAAGGGCCGATCCGAAAACCTTGCTTGCCCCAGAAAGTAGCCGGCTAGTCCGGCAAAAGCAATGTGGGCAAGGGTGGCAATAGTGCCGCGCAAAGGCGCGACCGCTAAGCCGAAGGCGGAGATGTACAGTACATTCTCTACCACTGAAAAGCCGATACTTGCCGCAATTGCGTAAATGATGCCATCCATGGGCTCACTGAAGTGTTCAGAACGGAAGACGGCCAGATAGACCGCGGCTAGTTTAAAGGTCTCTTCACCCAGACCTACGACGACAAAAGAGAGGGCCAAAGCAATGAAGGGATGATTCGTGCCTTGAAGCATACTACGGAAAGGCGCTTCCCAGATCAAGGCTGGGATCACAGCCAAAGCACCAAAGATCAGGCAGCGCACTAACTCGAGAAAGGGTTCCTTGTCATGGACATCATAACGGTTAAAGTACCAGAGCCAAAAGAGACCAGGAAGGAGTGAAGCTAGCAACACTGTAAACACCGCATCACCTCGCCTTACTAGCCTGCACTGATCTTGAACTATTATGAGGGTGACATTGCAGGATAAATGCACCACATATCGAACCAGAGAAGTATCCAAAAATGCCTGAGGAGGTTGTCTTATGAAACTAGGCGAAGTCTTGCGAAGCGGCGATTGGAAGAGTGAAAAACACGTTCCAGTTATTGAAGCACCTGATCACGTACAGGTTGATCAACCCGTGCAGATTCGGGTGACCATCGGGGAAGATAATCCCCATCCTAACACGGCAGAACACCATATTCGTTGGATCAAGCTTCTCTTCCAACCCACGGATGGATTTACCTTTGAGCTCGCTGATGTTCAGTTCACCGGACATGGCGAGGGTCTCAAGGGTGGTCATGAAGGGCCCGTCTACACCGATCCCTTTGCTACCGTGACAGTCAGATTAAAGCAAAGCGGTACCATTTTAGCCCTGAGTTACTGCAATATCCATGGATTGTGGGAGAATAGCAAGGCAATTACTGTAGAATAAGAGTAGCGGTAGCATAAAAAGGCTAGGGTTTGGAACATCGCCAAACCCTAGCCTTTCTTCTTGTCAACTTCTACTCTTGATCAACTAGTTCTTACCAGCCTTGACCCAGTTTGCCACGGTGACTGTACGTCTTGCTTGATACTTGACTGCCTCTTCCACATTCTCTACCATCTTGCCTTGTTGATCCACAGAAACGCT
>JAAZLY010000272.1 GCA_012799115.1 Bacillota bacterium | reverse complement strand
CTACGTCTGACGCTTCCCTTGGATACTCAAAGAGCCTTGCACACTGCATATACTGCTCCGAATGCAAACCTGAAGTGAGTTCAAAGTGTCCCGTTTGGAGAACCCCTAGTCTAGTAAACACTGCCAGCAACTCTTGATTCGTCATGCTGCCACCTCGATTTCGTGCAGAATCGCCAGGAAGGCCCCGTGGGGATCCGGGCTCGCCAAAATGGGACGTCCGATTACGAGATAGTCGCTACCAGCCAGTATGGCTTCACGGGGCGTCATCGTGCGTTTCTGATCCTGAGCCCTAGACATCTGGGGGCGCACGCCAGGTGTCACGGCTAAAAAGTTGCTACCGCATACACTCTTAATTGCGGCCACTTCCAGGGGCGAACAGACAACGCCAGCTAAGTTGGCTCTTTGGGCCAGTTGAGCGTAGCCTAGCACACTCTCTTCTACTGTGCCCGGAATGCCAAGCTCGTCGTTGAGGATCCGCTGGTTTGTGGACGTTAGTTGGGTCACTCCAAGTCACTTCGTGTCTTCGCCAACCGCTTCCCTGGCCCTTTGCATCATTTCCAGGCCACCCTGGCAGTGAAGGTTGACCAAATCACAGCCAGCGCGGCGTAAACTACGCATAGCCCCTGCGGCGGTATTCGGAATATCATGGACCTTGAGATCCAAGAACACCTTCAAGCCTTGCTCCTTTAAGATCTGGATGAGTCCTGGGCCTTCGCTGTAGAAAAGTTCCATGCCCACCTTGACAAAGCGCACTTGGGGAAGTCTTTCGAGAGTCGCTTCTACTTCGCTTCTACTCCCCACATCGAGTGCTACGATGATCTTCTCAGCCACATTCATAGGGCACACCCCCGAATTTCCTCTAGGTTCTTGATTCCTTCTGCTTCCATGAATGACTTTAGTTCTGCAACAATTCTGGGACAAGCGTAAGGGTCTGTGAAGTTCGCCGTTCCCACCTCCACAGCCCAAGCTCCAGCCATGATGAACTCAGCTACGTCTCGTCCGCTGCAGATCCCGCCCATGCCAACAATGGGCAGGTTGACTTCCCTAGCCACCTCGTAAACCATACGTACCGCGACAGGTTTGATAGCCGGTCCGGAAAGCCCACCTGTCTTGTTAGCCAAGGCCGGTTTTCGCGTGGCAAGATCAATTTGCATACCAACTAGAGTGTTGATCAGACTTAAGCCATCAGCGCCTCCACTTGCAGCAGCAACAGCGAGGTCTTGGATGCGAGTTACATTGGGTGATAACTTGACATAGAGGGGTAGAGTGCAGACCTTACGGACTTCCTCGACGAGGCCTCTGAGGACCGAAGAATTCACCCCAAAGGCTAAACCTCCTAACTCCACATTCGGGCAGGACACATTCAGTTCAATAGCCTGGGCCAACCCAGAACGACAGACCTCATCCACGACACTGCAATAATCCTCCACCGTATCTCCAGCCACGTTTACGAAGATGGGCACGTTCTGCCTTTCTAGCCAAGGGAGCTCTTCGGTTAGAACTTTACTAAGACCAGGATTAGCCAAGCCAATGGCATTGAGCATTCCGCCTGTAACCTCTGTAACCCGAGGAGTGGGGTTACCCAAGCGGGGTTTGAGGGTTGTAGCTTTGACCACCACGGCCCCTAGAGTGTCAAGGGAGTAATACTCACTATACTCCCGTCCAAAACCAAAGCAACCAGAGGCAGGCATCACCGGATTCCGTAGTTTAAGACCCCCCAAGTCAACTGTTAGATCCACCGTCATAAAGAAACCTCCTCCCAGGAGAATACCGGACCCTCTTTGCAGATTCGTTTGGCCAAAGAACCGGAGGGATCAAGGCAGGTACAACCCCAACAGGCACCCACGCCACAGGCCATCCGTTCTTCTAGGGAAACATAGCCTTGGATTGTGCTACCTGCAAAGTGGTTCCTTAAGGCCTTGAGCATAGCCTTCGGACCACAACTATACAAGGTAGTCCAATCGTTGGTCACATCGATGACCGCCGTGACAAATCCCTTCTCTCCTAGGGAGCCGTCTTCTGTACAGACTGTGACACGACCAAACTGGGCAAACTCTTCAGTCCAAAAGACATCTCCTTGGCTCCTGAATCCCAAGACGATATCGAGTTCGAAGTTTTCCTGTACGAGTTCCTTCGCGAGCTGGAAGAGTGGCGGAACTCCAACTCCTCCCCCGACAATTAGGACTTTGCCAGGTTTGTGGGGTGCAACAAACCCTTTCCCCAAGGGTCCTAGAAGACTAACAGTGTCGCCTCTGATTCTCTTGCTAAGCCAAAGGGTTCCGTCTCCCACGACCCGGTAAACAAGGGTTAGGGTCTTCGCATGTGAATCACAGGAGGCGATACTGATCGGTCTGCGCAGAGGATGTGCTTTGCCATCTTCGATCAGGACATGCACAAAACGTCCAGCAGTCACCTTGTCATAGTCAAACTGTCCTTCTAGAGTTAGAGCGAACACATCCCTGGTCAGCTGTTTGCTTTCTTTGACTAACATGGAAACACCCGCTCTCCATCGATGAGTGTGAGACTAGGCCATCCCTGGAGCGTCTGCCCCGTATAGGGGGAATTGGTTCCCTTACTCCAAAACTGATCCTTGCGCACCAGCTTCTCTTGGGCTAAGTCCAAGACCACGAGATCTGCCCTGGCTCCTACCTTCAGTTCAGCCTCGACTCCAATCATGGCGGCTGGTGCTTCGCTGAGGGCCTGGAGTACCTGCTCGAGCGTTATTTGACCAGTCCTGACCAGCATAGTGTACAAAGAGGCAAAAGCGGTCTCCAATGCGGTGACTCCAAAGGGTGAACCGGGCAACAATCCGTCTTCCTTTTCCCTGCCATGAGGTGCATGGTCAGTAGCGATGATATCGATTACCCCACTTCGCAGCGCTTCGACGAGACTTTGCCGGTCTTTTTCACTGCGCAAGGGAGGCTTCATCTGAAAATGTCCCTTTGGATCTTTTATGTCACCAAAAGTCAGGGTAAGGTGATGCGGCGTGACTTCGGCTGTGATGGGCAGACCTTCCGCTTTAGCCTTGGCAATAAGTTCTACTGTCTGCCAGGCGCTCACATGGGCCACATGGTAACGGCAGCCAGTCTGCCTGACGAACTCCAGGTCGCGCTTGAGCATGAGAAACTCAGACTCCGGTGGGATCTGCTCATAAAAAAAGCCCTCCCCAACTAGAGCCTTATCCTCAAGATGATTGACTAGAATACCGTCAACCTCCCTCACTCCAAGGAAAACCTGATGCGCGATGTCTGCATGCAAAGGGTCCCCATCATCAGAAAAGAGACGAACCCCCTTAGCCGCAAAGCCTTGATAATCGATGACCTCGTTCCCGTTCCGCCCCTTCGTCAAAGCCCCAATAGGCCGAACCCTGCATTGGGCGGTCGTGCGAATCCGTTTCTCTAGATCGATCAAAGCGTCGAGGGAATCCACAGTTGGATTGGTATTGGGCATGGGGCAGATCGTCGTGAAACCTCCTGCTACCGCTGCCTTAGTTCCACTCTCAATCGTCTCCTTGCTCTCCCAGCCCGGTTCACGCAGATGGGTATGGAGGTCCACAAAACCCGGACTGATGATTTGACCTCGGGCATCGTAGTCACAAATAGGCCCTTGAAACAGCTTCCGATTTTCATCAGCCGCATCTCCAAAGCCAACGATCATACCTCCGAGAATCAACACGTTTTCTTTTCTTATTCCCTGTTTACGATACACACTGCCACTATGCAGATACCAATTTGCCATGCTTTCCTCCCTGCAAACACCAGTCCAAAACTGCCATACGGACTCCAACTCCATTACTGACTTGTCTAAGGATCTGACTACGGGGGTCCTCCATGGCTGCGGTGCAGATTTCCACACCCCGATTTACCGGCCCAGGATGCATGATGATCGCATCCTTCCGTAACCGAGCTAGACGCTCTTCGGTCAGACCATAGCTCTCATGATAACTACGCATATCGATACGCTCAGCATGCCTCTCATGCTGCACTCTGAGCATCATTAAGACATCGGTCTCTTCTACTGCCGCATCGAGATCTACCCAAGGCACCTCCACAAGATCATTTGGCCTGAAGATATCTGGTCCCGCAAACTGCACGTTGGCACCAAGCTCTGTCAGGATGTGCAAGTTGGAGCGGGCTACTCTACTATGCCTTATGTCACCTACGATGGTAATCTTAAGGCCCTTAAGGTTGCCAAAGCTTTGCCGCATCGTCAAAGCATCGAGTAGAGCTTGGGTTGGATGCTCAAAGGTACCGGATCCGGCGTTTACCAGGCCGAGATTCAGCTTGGCGCCTGCTAGTTCCTTGGGCCAATCCCTTTGGTGGCGAATCACAACCACATCAACACCTAGGGCTTCTAGAGTCTCTAGTGTATCGAGGAGTGATTCCCCCTTGCTAGCGCTAGAATGGGCCACATCAAAGTTCAAGGTACGCAGACCCAGACGCTGGGCCGCTACTTGGAAGGATAAGTCGGTACGGGTACTGTTTTCAAAGAAGAGATGTACCACCGTTCCGTCGCTCCCGCCCGTTTGCTCCTGATTCCCATAGGCTTCAGCGTTTCTAAGAAGTAATTCGATCGTGTGGCGACCTAGGTCCCTACTACTGACTAGAGAATTCAACATGCGTTCCTCCTTGTCAGACCCCAACCTACACGGATCCAAAAAAGGCTTCTACCGGTTGGTAGAAGCCCCATTTAGTTCAAATGGTAGCACAAAGCAATAGCTCAAAACTCATGTGCTTCGTGTAGGCGTCCTTCCCAACCTCTCTGGATTGGCTTAAAGGTCTTTTATTTGCTTTTATACAGTCTATCAGTGACCGGGGACGGTGTCAAGGACTTTTGGTACAATCATCCAAAGCACGAATGTCCCCAGCTAGCAGGGATTTTCCTCATCTCAGAGAAATCCCTATGGGTATCTATTACAAGAGGACAAGGAGTGGTTTCGTGCTTCAGGACTTTAAGAAATTTGCCATGCGGGGTAATGTTTTGGATCTAGCGATCGGTGTGATCATCGGGGGTGCCTTCGGAAAGATTACCACATCCCTAGTGAATGATATTATTACACCACTTCTAGGCCTGGTCATAGGAAGGGTGGACTTAACGTCCCTAAAACTCGTCTTGCGGGAGGCCACGGACACAACGCCAGGGTTAGCAGTGACCTACGGCGTTTTTCTCCAAAACATCTTGGACTTTCTGATCATCTCTTTTAGTATCTTCATGTTTATCCGCCTCATTAACAGGCTAAAGGGTAAAGAAGAAGAGGCACCACCCGCACCGCCCAAGCCACCTAAACCATCGAACGAAGAAGTATTACTTGCGGAGATCCGCGATTTGCTCAAAACGCAAAGTGTTGATCACTCCGCGTAGAAGAAAGACCGACAGGATCTGTCCATGGATCCCCGTCGGTCTCTTTTTTTCTACTAACTCCTGCGTCTGATCAACAATTTCTGAAGCTCCACAAAGGCCAGCATCCCTAGGCAGAGGCCAGCGACGGTCAACCACTGATGACTCGTAAGGGGAACCAGGTCAAAGACATCCCGGAGTTGCGGAACAAACATCACTACAAGTTGCAGGAGGGCGGAGCCCAAAAACGCCAACCAGAGTACGGGATGCTCCCCAGCCTTGATCCGTAGAATACTATGCCTTTCGCTCTGAAATCCTATAGCCGCAAAGAGCTGCGAGAGAGATAGTGTCAAGAATGCCATAGTGGTTCCAGTGATACCCTTTCCGCCTAAGACATAGGCTGCCAGCGCCAAAGCGGCTTCTACAGCACCCACTGTAAGTATACTAATCCAGTCTCGCTTTTGCAGGAATGGAATCTTCTTATCCCTTGGCCTGCGCTCCATCACATCAGGCTCCGCAGGTTCCATTCCTAATGCAATGGCTGGTAAGGTATCTGTTACCAGATTAATCCACAGGATATGAACGGGAGATAACAAGTGCCATCCCCAGATCGTCGCGGTCAGGATCGCGATCACTTCACCCGCATTTGACGATAGTAAGAAACGCACTGTCTTGTGAATGTTGTCGAAGATGCGGCGACCCTCTTGCACAGCAGAAACAATGGTGGCAAAGTTGTCATCCGTTAAGACCATATCCGAAGCTTGCTTCGAGACATCGGTACCGGTAATACCCATGCCAACGCCGATGTCCGCAATTTTGAGCGCTGGGGCATCGTTAACTCCATCGCCAGTCATGGCTACGGTCTTTCCCCTTCTTTGCCAGGCTGAGACGATTCTCGATTTGTGTTCAGGGGCCACCCGGGCATAGACCGCTGTTTGTGCTACATGTGCTTCTAGTTCATCATCCGTCATTGTCTCAAGTTCTTTACCTGTCAGCGCCTGCATGCCAGGTGTGAGGATTCCGATCTCTTGGGCGATGGCCATAGCGGTAATCTTGTGATCCCCTGTGATCATCACAGGCAAGATACCAGCCTGGCGACACTTTGCTATCGCCTCCTTGGCTTCAGGACGGGCGGGATCAATCATGCCCACAAGCCCGATGAAGGTCAAGTTGTTTTCCACTTCTTCTGCCTCAGAAAAGTCGGAGCGAACTTCATCTTTGTAAGCGAAGGCCAAAACCCGTAAGCCTTGTTTCGCCATCTCTTCATTGACCTGTTCAATCTGGGTAACTCTGGTTGGATTTAGACTTCTTTCATTGCCGACTTCCTTGACGCACCGATTGATCAAGACATCGGGAGCACCTTTCACAAAAATCCGCGCACCAGGCTCGCCGGGATGCTGTATGGCCACCGTGGATAGTTTTCGCTGGGAGTCAAAGGGTACCTCTCCGACCCGCTCCCTGAGGCGAACTTGCTCCTCCGTCCAGATATGATTCTGTAACACATAGTCTAGGAGCGCTGTTTCTGTCGGATCACCAATTGTTTGGAGGCCTTCACCTAGTCTTGAATCATTACAATGACCCATGGCATCGGTCAGAAGCTCTTTGTCCGCAGACCACAGCTCCTTCACCGTCATCCTATTCTGGGTTAGAGTACCCGTCTTATCTGAGCAGATGACTTGCGTCGAGCCTAGGGTTTCCACGGCAGGTAACCGCCGGATAATCGCCCCTCGCCCTGCCATCCGGGACATACCCAAGGCCAACACAATGGTCACCACGGCAACTAAACCTTCCGGGATGGCTGCAACTGCAAGGGAAACAGCGGTCAAGAACATAGTCAAGGGTTGATTGCCGGCCGCGAGCCCGATGGCGAAGACGACTGCTGCAATGGCTAACACACCGATGGACAGAATCCGTGAAATCTGATTGAGCTTTTGCTGTAGGGGAGTTATTTCGTTTCCAGCTGAACTGAGCTGTGTAGCTATTGCACCCATCTGGGTATCCATACCCGTGGCCACCACCACACCGGAACCTCTCCCATAGGTGACCGCCGTCCCCATAAAAGCCATGTTTGTTTGATCGCCAATGGGAACATTTTCTTCGCCTAGGGGATCCGTTCTCTTTTCAACTGGAACGGACTCACCTGTTAAGGCACTCTCTTCAATCTTGAGGGCCATACTCTCCGCCAGGCGCAAGTCTGCTGGGATGCTGTCACCTGCTTCTAGGAGCACACGGTCGCCCACGACTAGATCTGTAGCCGCAATGTCCTGCAACATCCCGTCCCGAACAACCCTGGCCGTTGGTGCAGCCATTTCTTTCAGTGCATCTAAAGCGGCTTCCGCCCTGCTTTCTTGCACCGTTCCTAAAATGGCATTGAGAAACACAACCACCAGAATAATGCTAGCATCAATCCATTCCCCAACCAAACCGGAGATAATGGCGGCACCAATGAGTACCCAAATCATCAAGTCCGCAAACTGTGCTAGGAATATGCTTAAGAGGGATTTCTTCTCCCCCGACACGAGTTGATTTGGACCATCTTGCGAAAGGCGAGACGCGGCCAGAGAACCCCGTAGACCGTTTGTCCCTGACTGAAGCTTTTCGTACACCTTCTCCACAGCTAGAGTGTGCCACAACTTTTTTTGCATCGACATACCATCCTTCTCCTATCATCTTGCCCGTTTTAGAGACAAAAAAAGACTCTTGCAGTCATAGGCTGCAAAAGTCTCACTGAACAAATGTCCTCCGCACCAGGCCCGAGGCCACGATGTTGATACGGAGCTGCGCAGCTGCGCACCAGTTACTCCCTTTTCACTAGCTACCGTATCATGGAAGGAATGTCCTTGTCAACTTAGATCCTGAAATTAACGGTTAGGCAACTAAAACTCCTTCTGTCTATAGAAGCGTACCGAGAGCCACATGGAAACGGCTGTCATGAACGCCCCAATTCCTGCCATCGCTAACGCCTTGGGCAAGTCTCCGCCCGATGTGCCTGAAAGTAGACGGGCAACCACAGACTCTACGAAAGGAAAAGTGCCGGAGACTGCAAAGAAGACAATGAAGAGCCAAACAAAGGCATATTCAAAACGATAGTGAACGGGCCAATATAGACTTGATACTGCTGCTACTGCAGTGACGCCCAAAATGGGCTGGGCCAGGCTTACGGTAGCGGAATCGAAAACGTAGCCCACCAGAAAGGCGCCTAACATGGCCCCAACTGCATAGCAAAGAACAAAGACATATTTTGCTCCAATAATTTTCCATTTTGGCACGGGCAGACTATTGAGCAAGATATGGGAGCGTCTGCCATCGTGGCTTGAAACCCGCAGGATTAGAATAAGACCCAATAGAGTTCCAACTTGATGAGCACCATCTGGCCTACCCAAAACGCCAATCGCAATGGTATACAAGAATACGTACAGAAACATCCACTTTTGCAGTAACATTTCTTTGAGAATCAAGTACCTCATGGTCCTCAGAACTCCCTACGTCTGTAGAGCGTTAGGGACGCCAAGAACGAACCCCCCACCAGAATTACCACGAACATTCCCAGCGCCACAAAAACAGCTACATCATTGGCCAGCTCGGGTATTTGTGCCAAGAGAGGATCGAGCCACGCTGGTTTGTTAGGAAATAGCGCAGGTATCATGGATGCTGAGACGATGATCCCAAAGAATAGGATGAAATGCCAATAGCGCGATTTGGTATAGCCCAGGGCAAAATAGACGGGATAATATAGGCTAGCCGCGATAAAGACTCCGATCATACCAAGGACTATCCCCAGAGGGTTGAAGGGCGCTGCTGAAATGGGGATACGTAGCAGAGAGAAGGCTGAACTCACCACCCCGTAGACAAGGACAACAAAGACCACATACAAGGGAATGGCAAGATACTTCGCACCAACAATCTGCCACTCTGAGACAGGCATACTGTTCCAGAGCACATCTGATTTGTTCGTCTCTTCCCAGGCACCCCCGAGCATGACAAACATGTAGCCAACGGCGCTGATGATTGCAACTAGTTGCCCTTCCCCCATGCTTTGAAACGCGAAGGTAAGCAGGAGAACATAGGCAAAGGCTAAGACTAGCATTCTCTTTTGCAGAAACAAATCTTTCAAAATCAGGTATTTCATAGGACTTTCTCCTTTCTACAAATCAACTCATACTGCCTGGCCCTTGGTGCAATAGACCATAATGTCCTCTAGAGTTGGCCTCTCGAAAATCGCCTTACCGCCAGTAAGGCGCAGGGCTTGCTCTTGATCAGTAACCAGAGCTTCAAAACCAAACTGGTTCTCCCGTACACCCACCAGATAGCGGCGTAGCTCTGAACCAAGGAGACTGCGCTCGCCCTTGATTAGAGAGTACCTCTCAAAGACCTCTTCCTTGGATGTACTAAACAGAATGTTCCCGTTGTGAATCAGGGTCACGTAATCTGCAACTCGGTCTAGATCCGAAGTGATATGCGACGAGAAAAGGACCGAGCACCGCTCATCTTGGATCACTTCGCTTAAGATGTCCAAGAGCTCACTGCGGACAATCGGATCAAGCCCCGAAGTTGGCTCATCCATAATCAAGAGTTCTGCCTTGTGCGATAGGGCAACCGCCAGAGCATACTTCATCTTCATTCCCCGAGAGAAGGTCTTAATCTTCTTCGTAGCAGGCAGAGCAAAGCGATGGATATATCTGTTATACGTCTCCCAATCCCAATGCTTATAGAAGGGAGCCAAGACCTTCGTCATCTGGCCAATGGTCAGTTCTTCGTAAAAGTGGTTGTCATCGTAGACAAAACCAATTCGCTGCTTGACCTCCTGTTCATTCTTCCTGGAATCGAGGCCAAAGACTTTGATCTCGCCCATATCAAGATGGAGGAGATTCATGATCAGCTTTATCGTAGTTGTCTTTCCAGAACCATTCGCCCCGATAAATCCCATAATGTAGCCAGGCTCCAGCGAAAAACTAATTCCGTTCAGCTTGAAGCCGGTAAATTCCTTCACGACATTCTTGACTTGTAAAATCGTTTCCATCACTCATCCTCCATCACAGACTTAAATATCATGCTTAGTTCTGACTTGGTCAGCCCCATCGTTTTCCCTGCCTTAACAGCTTCTCTAACGATGTCTTCCACCATCTGGAGCTTGGATTCTTCTAGCTTGCAGTCATCATGCTTAGCCACAAAAGAACCCTTACCCGGCATCGTGTAAATCAGGCCATCCTTTTCCAACTCCTCATAGGCTCGTTTGGTAGTTATGACGCTGATCTGTAGCTCTTTTGCCAAGACTCGTATAGATGGAAGTGGTTGATCTGCACCTAACTCTCCTCGCAAAATGGCTGCCTTAATCTGATCTACGATTTGCTGATAAATAGGAAGTTCACCAGTATTGGTTAGAATAATATCAATGCAAATCACCTCCCATACTGTTCATATACACTATATACAGTAAGCAAGAGAAAGTCAACAAAAAAACTCCTAAAGTTTAGGAGTAATTTTGGCACTGCAGCTTAATGACGATAAAAACGCGCCATACTAGGATCGAAAGGAGAATCGCGATGGCTAAACAGTATCTCAAATACGGAGGAGTACGTTTTGTCAACAACGCTACCCCAGAGGAAATCAACGCATTCGTCAATGAGCTTTCCGACACCCAGCGTCGCTCCCTCTATAATGTAGTCACATTGTTGGAAGAAGAGGGCCTGATTAGCCTGGTCGAAGGCGATACAACCACCATCGATCAGAACATGGAGGAGTTTTTGGTGCCCAATAGCGGTCCCGAACTTAAGTAGCATCGTTTTGAGGCAAGACAAGGGAAATTCGGCTCCCAAAATCTTCCCGGCTCAAAACTTCGAGGTGGCCCCCGTGGCGTTCTACAATCCATTTGGCAATGGACAAGCCTAAACCCGTTCCCCCTGTGGCCCTGGCCCGTGATTCGTCCGCCCGATAAAAGCGTTCAAATATGTGGGGAATGACATCCGGCGGAATACCAATCCCCGAGTCTTGAACAGAAAAACAGGCTTGACCTTCGGTGCTGGTCACCACTAATCTGATCGTACCGCCGGCGGGCGTATACTTAATCGCATTATCCACCAAAATCCTGCAAGCCTGCTTCACCAATCCCTGATCAGCTAGGATAAACACTTCACTCGCCTGGATTTGGAAAACGTGCCCACCATTGATCATCTCTGTCTCACGAAAGATCGTCTGCGCGAGATTCCCCAGATCAAAGAGTTCAAAGTCTAGATGCATCGTGTTATTGTCACCTCGAGCCAAGAAGAGAAGCTGTTCCACCAAGTCTTTCATATTAGCCGCTTCTTCTTTGAGGGCATCAATGGACTCCTGCAGAGCCTCGGGATCGTTCTTTCCCCAACGATCCAAGAGGTTGGCGTAGCCTTGGATGGCCGCAATAGGTGTTCTAAGTTCGTGGGATGCATCAGAAACAAAGCGAGCTTGCAGACGGTAAGATTCGTTAATTCGTGCCAGGAGCCTATTGATAGCAACTGCAAGGTTCTTGAGCTCATCCTGCGTGCTGTCAAGATCAATACGCGTATCGAGGCGTGCAGCATTGATCTCGTCGAGTGTACCTGCCAAGGCCTGCATCTCTTGCACCGACAAAGGACCCTTATCCTGTGACAGCGTTTGGGCCTGTCTGGTCAAGTCAGAAATCGGTTTGAGTACGTCTCGGATCAAATCAGCTCTGGTAATCATGGTCTTGAAAAGGCTCAAGAGTTGAACAACCAGGAGCACTAAAAAGAGTGTCTTAAGCACCCAAATCAGGGAGGAAAAGTTGATTACAACCCTAGTGGGTACCCCTTCGATGTCGAGTTCCAATTGATATTGCAGTTGGTCAAATAAATGATATAAAGACACATCACTGTCCCTAGGAAGATGGATCATCCGTATTGCGTCTTGCGTTTCGGGAGGGAACACTTCTTTGATCGCTTCGGGTAGCGCAATGCCTCCTAAGGTTCCCAGTGATTGTGAGATTTCCAGACCCTGTTGATCAAGCCAACGGCTTTCACCCTCCGTGGGCCAACCATACATCTTAACGTGCTGGACCGCTTGGAGTGCCTTCCGTTCCCCAGTCACCAGCAACATGGCGCTACTAGCTACAATAAACACTAGATTCAGCACTAAGAAAAGCCCTAGAGAGCGAACCCAGAGCTGGACATTCAACTTAGAGACAATGGAAAAGCCTATGGTGTGGATTTTTTCCTGTTTCTTACTCATCGCGGATCACATACCCCACGCCTCGAATGGTGGATATCAACTTGATATCGAAAACCTCATCAATCTTACCACGCAAAAAACGCACGTAAACATCGACGGCATTTGTTTCGCCCTCGAAATCGTAACCCCAAACCTTCTCCAAAATCGTCTCCCTGGAGAGAACGATCCCTTTGTTTTCGAGGAGAAACTGAAGCAAGTCAAATTCCCTCTTGGTCAGTTCAACCTCCGTGCCCCCTACAGTCACTCGTCTGCTCGCCACATCAAGTGCCACGGATCCGGAGGTAAGGCTCTCTCCCTCGGGGCGAGTAACTGGCGCTTTACGCAGAACGGTCCGAATGCGGGCTAAGAGCTCTTCAATAGCAAAGGGCTTGGTAATATAGTCGTCAGCCCCACTATCTAGGCCTGAGACTTTGTCCATGACGCTATCCCGTGCAGTTAACATAATGACGGGAACAGAGGATGTGCGCCTTAATCGGCGCAACACCTCCATCCCGCTGAGTCCTGGGAGCATAACGTCTAAGAGCACTAGATCATAGTCACCAGATTCGGCCATTTCTAGACCTGTTCGTCCATGGTGAGCCTTAGTCACCTCGTAGCCTTCATAAGTGAGCTCCATCTCCACAAAACGGGCAAACTTTTCCTCATCTTCAATGATCAGAATTCTCGTTTTCATGGACAGTGCTCCCTTCCTGCCAAGTGTTAGTTATTCTGCTTGGGCTGAAGACCGGCAGAGTACAGAAACATCTATTCCTCGTCGTTGCTGACGAACTGGTAGTGAAAACCAAAGAACAAGCCAATGACAATAAGTGGTAGCGTAATCCAAGGTGCGAAGATTAGAAGCAATGCTAACACGGTCACAGGAAAACTGGCCATGTGTTCCTTCTCTTTGAGGACTTCAAAACTAGTCTCGTTGCCCTTTTTAATCAAACCCGAGAAGAACTTCCAGATCTTATCTAGAGTCTCTTTGAAATTATTGGTGCTTTCTTGTTCATTAGTGGTTCTACGTCCCTCGGAGCGTTCCTCTTTCTCTT
>JAAZLY010000035.1 GCA_012799115.1 Bacillota bacterium | reverse complement strand
AGGTTCAAGGGCATTGATGGCCTGAACCACGGATCCTAAGCGTTTCAGCTCCCGTTCTGTAGGATCAAAAAAACTCTTTATACTCTTGAGCACATCTCTACCTCCCGGATCTATTGTACTAACCCTTACTACCCGCGTCAATCAAGGCCCATAGTCCTCCCGTTACAAGAGAATGCCCTCCCAATAGTACCGGGATCGGCGCCTCCATAGCGGCGCGTGTAAACTGTTTCAGCAAGGGATGGGAAATCAAGTCTATTTCACCCAAATCAGATGCAAAGCGATCGGCCGATGTGAGCTGCCATCCAAAGTGTTCGAAGAGCACCCTGGTATCTAAGACGGCACCCATTGCGATTTCTGCTAAGAAAGCAAAGAAACCCTCAAATCCCAATTGCTCAATGAGACGACCCATCAACGCCTTCACTTCGCCCCGGGCATCGCGCCCCAATGCCTTCATACCCCGTTCCTCGGAATAGAGGCGCAAACGGCAACGGGTGTTGGCATCCAGATACTGAAACAGGTTTGAGCCAACACGACCGTAAATCACTAACTCACCATTGGGGTTTCCGATTAACTCCTTGATTTCCGTATAGCGCCCAAAATCCCAACTAAGATCGGCCACAGCTTGACTCGTATGAAAACCTCGATCGGGATGTACAGACATAATCATGATGTCTGTGGGAGTATCGACATCGAAATTGAGTCCAAGGGTGCGTTGGGTTGGAACCCAGCGCAATCCGGCCTCGTTACTTAAGGCCAAGGCCAAGGTGTTATCAATCGGCGGCAGGGTAATTCGTTCTAGAGCTCGTCCTGGCGAAAAACCTACGATGTCTGCAGAGTAATAGTTGTTAGCTAATAATATTCCGTCATTTTGCTCTAGTAATTCCCGCAGATACTGAAACTCCCCAGATGAAATCAGGGGAGCGGATGCTCCCCCCATGTACAACACCTTTTCCAAACCATACGACTGTACAACATCCATGAGTTGTTGGCCAAAATGGAAGGGTTCGCCCAGTTCTCTGTCAACGGCGACTTGCACTCCTGTTGCTTGTAGCTTCGAAGCCAGATCTTGATAGGGCGTGACCACGATGATATGCTCAAAACCACCTTGCCTAGCGCGATCCACAAGGTCTAATACCATGCCTTGTCTGACCTTCTGCATGTGCACCTCCAGTGCACTAAACACCAGTCCGCCTTCAAACACGACCAAAGTTACTTTTTGTGCCATGTTAGAACTCTGATTCGATGAGCCCATAATTTCCGTCACGGCGCTTGTAAACGACGCTTACATCACCGGTGTCAGCATCTCTAAATACGAAGAAATCGTGACCCAAGAGTTCCATTTGCATCACAGCTTCATCAACATCCATTGGCTTCAGGGCAAACCGCTTCGTTCTTACAATCCGTGGTTCTTGAACCTCTCCCTGCCCTGGCTGTCCTGGGGCAGGCATCTCGCCTAGCTTGGGTCCATGAATTCTGCGGCTTAGTTTGGCCTTATACTTGTTAAACTGACGTTCAATGCGATCAACCGCTGCATCGATGGAGGTATACATATCACCAGTCTTACCCTCTCCACGAAGCATTGTTCCCGAAAGATTCATGGTGACCTCAGCAATATGAATACCCCGTTCAGTCCTGAGCATCACTTCTGCAGAAAACGTCTTGCTATCATTGAGGTATTTGTCAAGCTTAGCAATCTTCTTTTCGACGTAGGTCCTTAATGCATCGGTAATCTCCAAGTTTTTGCCCGAAATATTAATTCTGATCGTTGTGGACATGTCTAATCACTCCTTCAATGATAAGCTTCGTTACTAGCTAATATTTCCCATAGATAGATGAAAATCCTTCCCCTTAGAAAAAAATGGACCGAGTTTACACTCAGTCCTTATCACGTCAGATTTTGACTACATTAGAAGCTTGCGGCCCTCTGTCACCAGAAACAATATCGAACTCAACGGTTTCGCCTTCTTGGAGAGCTTTGAAGCCCTCTTGTTGGATTGCTGAAAAGTGTACGAATACGTCGCCTTCACCGTCGTCACGCTCAATGAATCCATATCCCTTTTCAGCGTTAAACCACTTCACCTTACCTAACATTACTTAACATTCCTCCTAAGCTTTGAAACTCCGGGCCTGATTTTCCGGTTACTTAACTTTACCATAATACGCAGGTGATTGTCAAGGTTTGGAAACGCTTTGGCTAACGGGATTTCTTCCCGTAGGCCCGCCCTGCTCGTCGAATCTGGGCAGTCTTCGTCTTGGGTCCCTGCACAGCCTCTAAGTACTTGCTTAACGCCTCTTCATTGCGACGTTCTTGCTCTTCTAGGGATTCCAGGACAGGAAGTAACTCAGAAACCGCTACTTCTAGCTCTTGGAGTTCCTTTTGATAATACTCAGGGGCCACCAACTTGAGCTGGGGTAGTGAAAAGGTTTCTAGGTCAAAATGGGCAGCTAGCTGATCCTGGACCCCTTTGATCCGCTGCTCATACTCACCCGCCTTGGTCAACAATCCCTCTTTATCCTTGAGAATGGCTAACAGGCGATCAAGTTGTCCTGCCCGGATCAACTCCTGCTCCTCAGAACCTACTTCTTGGATCTGCCCATACAAGCTTAGTTGCTCCTGATAGAAATTGGTCAGCTCGAAGAGTTTGTCCCTTATTTCTCTCATCTAGCCTGTCCCACCACCTGCTCCCAGGTATCCCTGAGTTCGACCAACATGTCGACCGCGCTGTCCACAATCTCAGGGTCCTTCTTGATGTTAGCTTGAACTAACAGGTCGTGGATGAATACGTACAATTGCTGTAGATTATTAGCTATTTCACCCACGCTGAGGTCAAGGGAAAGGATGAGCTCGTTGATAATGTCCTGCGTTCTAATCAACCTCGCGTTGGCGTCCTCGTATTCTCTAGCGACCATAAAGTCCTTCGATTGACGGGCAAAACGAATCGCCCCGTCAAACAACATCAACAAAAGCTCCCCTTGGGATGCTGTGGTAACCTGTGTTTGTCTATATACCTGATAAGCTTGTACGCTCACTTAATAACCCCCTAAGCCCTTTCATCAATGAGCAGACCTATCATTTCCCGAATACGGGCAACCGTATCTAGTACGTCTTCCGGAGGAAGCTCTTTGATGACTTCATCTGTACGAATATTAACCACTTTGACCATGATTCGCTGCGTATCTTCATGTATCGAGAACCTAAGAGCTCTGTTGATGTGCTCAATTGCATCGTTGATGCTCTCAACGGCCGATTCAACCTCTGCCCTCTCAGGTCTACTCTTGTGCTCTTCTTTCTGCCCTTCGTCCTTCCACAACTTGTCCACACTATTCTCAGAGTCTACTCTAGGAGGCTCCTGGGCTACTGCGGGGACCTTATAGACCTGAGATGTGGATTCTGGCCTAGCCACATCAAACGACGCCTGCACTCTTAAGCTCATTCTCAACACTCCTAACTATTATGAGGTTTCGATTCTCGAATTGTCCGTTCCAAAACTCCCAAATCCACCTGGCGGGTCAGAACCGCCCTTTGGTTCTCAGCCTGAATGTCTTCATAAACCTCATGGCGATGTACCAGAATGTCCCTAGGGGCGTCAATCCCGATTTTCACCTGGTCCCCTCGGACATCCACCACTACAATCCGGATATTGTCACCAATCATAATACTTTGATCTACCTTACGTGTTAGCACCAGCATCTCTGTCCCTCCCTGGACTGTATTCTATCCGAATTAGTCCGGAATTAGACTGATTCTTGGATCTTCGCTCCTTCTTGTGCTTCACTCTGTTTTTGTAGCAGATAGGCGTTCTTGTGCATTTCGGCAATGACATTATGCTTGGTGTGGTACTTATCACCTTGAATAATGAACTGAGCTCCAATACGCTCCTTAGTATTGATCACGACCGGAGCCTGTAAATTGACCGTCATCTCTGCCACGTTTTCAGGAATTGTCACTATGCCATAGACCTTACCGTCCTCAGGGGACGTTATTTGAAGTAGGTCAATGTCTTCCTCGCTTAACTGAACCGAATAATCACAGCAGACCAACTCTGGCATGATCACAACAAAGCTCAGTTCTGGATCGTCTACCGACTGAAGAAAACTAAATGCGCTCCCTTCCTGTTCCACAATGATGTAGCGATGATTGTCGGAAAAGCCTAGTATTCCCACTGGAAAGCGAATGATTTTCTCCTCGTCGACTTGCATAGTGCCTAACTTCGTCTGTAATTCCACGTAATCCACCCCATCTTTACACACGGACGTCCACCTTCACTCCGCCAAGATGCCAAGTAATCTTGGGTGGACGTAGCTGGTGCGCAATATTGACCCCTCCCTGGCTCCAACGAATATCCTGTTGATAGTTGAATGTGATCTTCGGTCTTGTGGTCGGTGCCGCACGAATGTTGAGCTCAGGGACTTCCTCCAACATAGCCCGTCGTACCTGCTCTGCCAGGATCATCTCTTCTCGAAAATGACCGGCCCTTTGCACCACTTCGTCCCCTGCGGCTGCCATCTTACCAATGGCCTCTATAGCCTTTTGATTTGCTCCATCCCGCACTTGGCGACTGTAGAACTCAAATCCTCCGATCCCCAGCTCGTTACGGCTCTGCAATTGATCGATCTTTATTTCGGGCCCAGTGGTTTCCACTTGAACCTTGCTGACCTCTTGCCGAATCTCTGCCCTTGGCCAATAAATCTCCAGATCAAAGCGGGGGTATGTTGTCGTAATCTGCAACATGCTCCTATCCTACCTTAGCGTAAGAAGTCTACCAGCGTTGGCTGGATAATTCTCGCCCCCACTGATAGTGCGGTGCGATATGCAAACTCCTCCATCTTTAGCTCCATGATGGCCTCTGCATAGTCCAGATCCTGGTCTTCAGAGAGAATCTTGGTTAGGTTTAGTTTCAAATCAAGCATGCGCTCTTTTGCAAGACCAACCCGATTCTGTTTACCACCCAACTCCGACACTTGCTGTAGAACATTGTCTAAGGCCTTGTCAAGATCGCCCAGGACTGTTGAGCTAGAAACGGGACTCGGAGCGGAGAGCTCAGTGTGCAGTCTCTGCAAGACGCCAAAAACGCCTCCAAAATCATCGGAGTCATTAGGATCGCCAACCAGGATCTTCCTGGCATCGATATTCACACCCATTTTCACACCCGTACCGATTTCAAACTCGATGGACATGTCATTTTCATCTGGGTGAATTGGATTACCATCCCCATCCTTCAATCCTGGTAAGAATTCAATGCCAGGCAGTCCAGGTCCGTCGTGCTCCTGGTCTTCTGCAAAGGGCTTCGTTTGGGTATATTGACCCGCAAACAGATAGCGTCCTCCATGCATAGAATT
>JAAZLY010000271.1 GCA_012799115.1 Bacillota bacterium | reverse complement strand
TTGTCAGCAACACTAGCAATCAACTCTGCTTTGTTCACAAATAAACCTCCTTTAAGGTGGAAATATACCCAGTAATTCTAGGATTATTCGAGTTCTCCTGCTAACTGTGGTAATATTTTCCCCTAAAAACTTTGATAATACCCGCATTTCGAGCGATTTTGCGCTACTTTTTTGGTGACACTAACAAAAACGAAGGAGATTGTATATGAAGTTTAAGAAAAATCACGCCATTGTGCTTGGGCTGGTACTTGTGGTTATTGCCAGTGTCACCGCGTTGATTAGTTGGTCCGGTGATGATCGCAATATCGTCCGGGAGCTCCAGGAGGAGCCCACTTTGACTGTCTATGTGAATGAAACGGGGCAGATTCAGGAGATGCTTCTGGAGGAATACATTCAAGGGGTCGTCGCCGGTGAGATGTTCCCAGATTGGCCTGTAGAGGCTTATGCAGCACAGGCTATCTTTGCCCGGAGCTTTACCATGGACTTCCTCGCCTCGGGTGGAGTCAAGGACAAGTATGGGGCAGACGTTTCCACCTCAATCCAAGAAACCCAAGCCTTTAATCCTGACGCTGTTACAGAAGACATCAAAAAGGGTGTAGAAATGACCAGAGGTGAGGTCATGACCTACGATAATCGCTTTGTTCGGGGCTGGTTCCATGCCTATTCTGGAGGGATCACTGCGAGGGCTAAGGAAGGTTTGGATTACCAGGAAGACGAGCCGCCCTTCACCGATAGTGTGAAGCTTGGGGAGAACGAGTATGTTCCAGAGGATGTCAAGGAATGGAGGGCCGAGTACAGTGCAGCGGAGCTTCGGAACCTGCTAGCAACGACCGGTCTTAATGTCGGGGACATACAAGGGGTTGAAATCACAGAGAAGGGTCCCTCGGGGCGGGTGACCTTGTTTACGGTGCGAGGAACCCAGGGCGAAGATACGGTCTCTGGACCCGCCTTTCGCCTCGCAGTGGATTCAACAAAGATGAAGTCAACTTTGGTGCAGGACTTGAGCATGGAAAATGGGGTTTTGACTATAACTGGCACAGGCTATGGCCATGGGGTGGGTCTGAGTCAATGGGACGCCTTCAAGCTTGCAAAAGACGGAAAGAGTCCTGAGGAAATTGTCCAAACCTTCTTTAAGGATGTCCAAATTCGTACCATCTACGAATGATTCTAACCTGACTACCCCTTGCATAGAATGGAGTAATCGACTCTAAGCAAGGGGGAAGTAATAATGGATGACAAGAGGTTGAGTAACGTTCGCCACCAATTAGTGCTAGCCGAAAGGGAACGCTTAACCCTTGATGGTGTGATCCATGTGGAGAGCTTTGATGATCGGGAGATTGTCCTGGAAACTGAGCTTGGAGGTCTTGTGGTGCAAGGAGAGGAGCTCCATATCAAAGAGCTCAATTTGGAGAAGGGCAATCTTCTTGTCAGCGGTTATATTACATCGGTGGAGTATCTAGGGGATTCACTGGCCAAGCGTAGCAAGGGCCTGCTAGCTAGATTGTTTAAGTAGGCGGCCCCTGGGAGGTGTCAAAATGGAATCCCTAGGCACTCAACTGTACTCTTTTGGCATTGTCCTCATGGCCGGTATTACCTTGGGGATCTTCTTTGACTTGTTCCGTGTGATACGGGGAATCTTGCGTCCGGGGTTGATTAGTACGCCCATTTTGGATCTACTCTTTTGGGCCTTGATCACCCCGATTCTTGTTCTCTACCTGATCTTAGCAAATTGGGGAGAGCTACGTGGCTATGTCCTAATTGGTCTTGCCTTGGGGCTCTTTTTCTATCGCCTCCTTCTTTCTGGTCTGATTGTCTCCCTCTTACTCTGGCTGGTGCAAGTAGTGGGAGGGTTTTTGAACCTGCTACTTTCCTTCCTACTCTGGCTCGCCTCATTTCCCATCCTCCTCATTCAAGAAGCTCGCTTCAGCTTCTCGCATGGCAAAAGAACCTGGCGCTTGCGACCTAGGTTGCGCTGGAGAAAATGATGGCAAGTTTCGAATCAGGCAGGAAAAATCAGGATAAGGGGGAATGAAAGATCCAGGAGGGATGTTCAAAGATGGCTAAGAAGAGCGTGCGCATCAAGCCCTGGCAGATCGTGCTTTTGGTGATCCTGGTCTGGATCGGGTTTAGCTTTGCCAAGGGTGGACTGGCAAATTACAAATTGCGACAGGAGATCGAAGCTCTTGAGAAGCGCTTAGTCGTTTTGGAATTGCGTAAAGAGGATCTCGAGCGTGAGATTGAAGAGTGGAAGTCTCCGGAGAATGTAGAACGAATTGCAAGGGAACAGCTCGGCCTGGTGAAACCTGGTGAAGTGGTGTACCGAGTCTCAGAAACCTTCTCTGGCGATGTGGAGCATGATGTAGAGAAAAGGTAGGAATATTGACACAAAAGTCCTGATAATATATAATGTTAAGTAGTCGCGTGCCCTGCACGGCAAAATCCAAGAGGAGGAATTTTTTAACGTATGTCAATTGATGTCGGCAACATTGTCGAAGGGAAGGTTACCGGAATTACTAATTTCGGAGCTTTCGTGGAACTCTCCAATGGAAAAACCGGTCTGGTCCACATTTCTGAAGTAGCAGATGCTTATGTGAAGGATATTAAGGACTTTCTTAACGAAGATGATATTGTCAAAGTGAAGGTCATTAATATGAGTGAGGGCAAGATTGGCCTGTCCATTAAACAGGTAAATCCCACCAAACCATCGCGTGATCGTCGTGGTCCTCGCGGCAGGAAAGCAGCAAGCCCTGTAGATTTCGAGGAGCGTTTGTCGCGTTTTATGAAGGATAGCGATGAACGTCAAACCGCTCTGAAGAAAAGTCAAGACTCGAAACGGGGAGGCAGGGGCGCAAGATAACGAGAAGACACAAATGCCTTTCTCCGAAATTTAAGAGATAAAGCACTCCCGCGGGAGTGTTTTTACTTTAAGGAAGTGATCGTCTGCGGTACGAAAAACCGGATAAGCATACTCTAGAAGTGATTAAGAAGCAGCTAGGCAGGGAACCCCGGGGTGTTGTGGGAGTCCACACAAGGTGCGGCTATGGTTACCCCCAGGTCATTGTAACCCGTCCCGTTTCGGCCACCCATTCGAATATCGAAATTTTCCCCACCCTGTACTGGCTCACCTGTCCCTATCTGGTTAAGGAGCTGGCCTTGCTAGAGGCAGAGGGTTTGATTGCCCAATTTGAACAGCGGATTCAAGAGGATCCAGAGTTTGCGGATCTTGTAGAAGAGAATCATCAACGTTATGCCGAGCGCCGCTTAGCACTGATTCCCACTTGCGTACAGGAAAATATTCGAGACGAGTATCCTGAGCGTTATCGGGTACTGGCAGAAACAGGTGTAGGGGGGATCCGTAGCCTGGAGGGTGTTAAGTGCCTGCATACTCATGTGGCTGACTATCTGGCCCATGGCGAAAACCCCATTGGCGCTGAGGCGCTGGCGATTTTGGATAAGCCACTTGATTGCCCGACCAAGCAGTGTGAGGATGAGGAGTCCATCTAATGCGTGCGGTCTTGGATGTAGGAACCAATTCAGTGCGTCTGCTCCTTGCTGAACTTCATGGCGAAATCGTAAAACCCGTTCGCAGAGAAGTCAGAGTAACGCGACTCGGGCAGGGAGTGGATGCTTCAGGTGAACTAAGGCCGGATGCTATGGCCCGTACGCTCGGGGCTCTAGAGGAGCTTATGACTCTAGTTCCTCCAGGAACCCCAACTTCGATCATGGCCACGAGTGCAGTGCGGGATGCCAAGAACAAAGGGGAGTTTGCTAGGCTGGTTGAAGAGCGGCTTGGCCTGTCCCTCAAGATTCTTTCTGGTCTGCAGGAGGCGGAGCTATCCTTTCGAGGGGCCCTTTCTTCTCTGCGAGCTTACGAGCTGATCGATCCAATCACCGTGGTGGATATTGGAGGGGGAAGTACCGAGATCTATACAGGGCGAATTGGGGGAGAGCTCTTAGGTGGCGGTAGTCTGCAAATTGGTGCAGTTCGGCTCTTGGAGCGCTACGGTGATCATCGTCTGCCCACTCCTGAAGAAATCGCTGAGATTCTTAGGCCAGTGATCGAAGAAAACCTAGCTTTCCAACCGAAAACTTTGGTTGCAGTGGGGGGTACAGCTACGAGCCTAGCGGCAATCATCCAGGAACTTCAGGTCTATAGTGATGAGAAAGTAATGGGCTCTGTCTTTTCCTTGAGGGAACTTGAGGATTGCTATGCCAAATTGGGTAGACTATCTCTGGAAGAACGGCGTCAAATCCCTTCTTTACAGGCTGGTCGAGAAGACATCATCGTCTACGGAGCGGCGATCCTGATTCAGGTGGCGAGTTTGCTAGGTTTCTCCAGGATTATGGTGAGTATTGGGGATCTTCTTTCTGCACAGCTTGCTGCTGAAGGAAACGGGGGAATCGACTGATTTTCTCGAGGGTTGGGCGCTCTCTGCTGTCGCAACAACAGTTGACGTAGGGGTGTAAATGGTCTATAATGTGTTGTGGATACGCCGGGGTGGCGGAATGGCAGACGCTACGGACTTAAAATCCGTTGGGCTAAGCGCCCGTGAGGGTTCGAGTCCCTCCCCCGGCACCACCTGTAGAATACATGCACACCTTTTGAGGTGTTTTTTTGTTTGGAGGGATGTCCAATGCGTGGTTCCAAAAAGACAAACGAATTAGAACATGCGATCCAGGCAGGGATTCATGGCACGCCTCAGCTCAGACCCGATGAGAAGCGGCGCTTCCTGGGCTTCTTTAGGGAGCGGGTGATCCAGGCGGTGACATTTAAGCAAATCCTTACTGCAGAAGGTATGCAAGTGATGGAGGAAGCCATGAAGGATTCCCGCGGCGTAGAACTGGTGATTCATAAGAGGGCCAGAACACGGGCGATGCCCCTGGTCGTCCAAGCCCGTAAGCAGGGGCTGGATTTTACCATCGTCTCGAATCCCAACCTCCAAGGCGGGGTGGCGGTGCTTTTGGTCGCCCGGGATGCGGTGGATGTTCCAGTTCTCTATGCAGAGAAGGAGTAAAGAGAACCAAATTCGAAGGTGCTGTATCATCCAGCCTTCACTTGTCAATCAAGGCCCGCCCCAAATTTCTGGAGCAGGGCCTTTTGTCATAGAAAACGCATGAATCTGTCTAGTGGAAGCCAAAAGCCAAGGGAAAGACGAATACTACGACAGCCATCCAGATTGCGTAGACGGTCAGATACTTGGTCTGCCAGATCTCTATTGTTTTGAACTCGACTTTCTTCCTGAAGTAGCGAATATACAGCCACAGAAGTGCAGAGAGATTGACCAATAAGAGGATGTTCTCGCCCAAGGCAGCCAGTTTATTCGGGCTAATCCCATACTCTGATAGCCTGAAGGCAATGGCAGATAAGGCGACAATGTCCACAACGATGGCGGCAATAATCAAAGCAACGTTCATATAGTCAAAAGGGTTTCTCTGATCGTGAATGTTCCTCGCCGAAATGGTATACAGAACCATCCCCAATACTAAAACCAACATCAGGTCAAAGCCAATCAAGAATTCCCGCTCAGCAAAGGGACTCTCTCCAGTCATAACAACTACGAGTAGGAACGCTAACATCGCTACAAAGAAGAGTGGGCTAAAGATCTTCGCAAGAACTGGAGCGAAGTTCTCGACAACACTTTTCTTTGTCTCAACCAGATAGACAGTGATCATGGCTGCAGCACAGCCGCCATAGATGAGAAGATAGTTCTCCAATATGGGTTCAATGTCAATGGAAATGGACTGGAAGATGCCTGCTGTAAAGAGCATCAAGACCATAAATCCAAGGAGAATTAGGCTTCCGTAGATGATGCTTTCCCCCGTGAAACGGAGGAAATTCATCCTGTGTTGACTCGTTTTCCATTGGTCCCCCATATAGGCTATTCCTGTAACGAGCCATAACATGATGGGAAGATGAATGCCTGCTAACGTCTCCGTGTGGTGCGGACCATAGGAAGGGTAGAGGTTGACGACGACCGCTGTGGCAACAAAGATTCCGATGATAGGCCATACCAGTCTTTTTGTCATCCCGCGCTTCAGAGCAAAGAGCAAGGCAATAAAGGGCATGATGTAGAAGCTGAGATTCTTAAAGTAAGCTAGGCTATCCAGCTCTAACCCAAAGAAGGTTGGTATTTTGGCGATGGTGCCAGCCAAGAACGAAAAAAGTAAGATGAGCAGGATGTCACGCTTCCCTTGTTTTTGAGTTTCTGTGGAGACCGGCTCCACGTGCAATTGCTTCCAGAACTCCTCCGTGTTAACCTTGGAATATTCTTCGGACAGATAGGTGACATTGCCTAATCGTTTTACGGCGATGAAGAAGGCTTCATCTTCACTCAGTCCGCTTTCTACAAGTTCATCAACAAGGTCCCGCAAGTGGTTGTCTAATTCTACGATATCGTCTTCGCTTAACGTGCCACTGGCACGTAGATAGTCACACCAAGACGTGATATTAAGCTCCAAATCAAACATCATGTTCCCCCTCTTTGCTGGCATGGCCACGCATTGCTGCAGTTAAAGTAGAATGCACCAGTTCCCATTGCCGAGTATGGTTTTCTAGTTCCAATAAGCCCTCTGGGTTGAGGGAGTAGTACTTTCGCTTCCGTCCGGTCTCTGCCTTTTGCCAGTAGGAGTCGACAAACCCGTTCTTCTCCAACCTGTGCAGTACAGGATACAACATTCCTTCACTCCAGACAATTTGATCGTTGGAAGCCTCTTTAATTCTTTTGATGATTTCATACCCATAGCTGTCATGTTGCTTAAGTATAGCTAAGATGAGAGGTGTGGCCGACGCAGCGACTAAGTCCTTTGAGACATCCATGTGAACCTCCATTCGATACCTAGAAGTGTTATGTATGATTCTAACATACCTAGAACTTCTATGTATGTCAAGAGGTTTTTTCCATTGGATCGTATTTCGACTCAGGGCGCTTCCTCAGCCAGAAATAAGAAAGAACCTTCGCGATCCCATAGGGGACCACGAAGATTCTTTGACAGGTTGTGGTAGCGGACTACCTTTCCTTTGGCTTCTAGATTACTTCCTGTTCTTCTTCCTCGTCTTCATCCTCAAGCCTGAAACTTTCTAGAATCGGTTCTTCCTCGGCTTTCTCCACCGTGATTGGTTCTACCTCTGCTTTGGGTTCCTCTTTTTCCTTGATCTTCTTTGGTTTGGCGGGAGCTAGAATGAGGCTAACCAAGATAAAGGCAAGCCCGATGGCGAGGGGTAGAAGGCCAGCCAAGAGCCAGGGACCCAAACCTAGGGTGATTAGGCCAATTGTCAGGGCTAAGCCAACTAGACTCAGCACCAATCCAATAGCCAGGGCAAGCTTGTGATTCTTCTCGGTTCTGGCTTGGTCTTTCGGTTCCACACCCTGGGCAATGAGCTCCATACGCTCCCGATGGGTAAACCAGCGTAAGGCAATCACCAAAATGACAACAAGCGTCGTGAGAATGATGGGGGTAAAATAGGCTAGATAGGTCACAGTGAAATTCATAGCATTAATCTCTCCCATTCACGTTATTTTTTATTGCTAAGGAACCAAGGGACAAATCAACAAAGATCGATCCGAGTTGCTCTCCTTCACCAATAATCCCCTTAATACTGTCTCGCCCTTGTTGGCCCTTAAAGGGAACTGCAATATCAAAGGATCCGAGGCTTAACTTCCCTTCTAATACATATGATTCTTCTGGCGAAAGAAGTAATGTTAGATCACCCAGACTACTCTCGAGCACATTACGACTAGCCAGACTGGCCTCGACGATCAAATCACCGAGATGGGAAAGGGCTACGAGTTCTTTTTCAAAGCTCGAGTTAGAAATTTCAATGTTTCCGAGGGAGGTTTCAAGATAAGCATCACCTTTGACATCCTTCAGCTTGATTGCGCCAAGCTGGTCTAGGGCCCGGATTGAACCCTCGATCTTGGTGATGTCAATCTCACCGAGACCGGTCTTGAGATCAAGCTCTGTGTGAACTGGAACAAGAATCGTCAGATCAGTCCGAGCCATCTCGTTGTTACCAAGTCTGGGGGCCTGAACTTTAAGTGTATTCTCCCCGGGAGTGGTATCCATCCCCAGGAAGACCTTGCCCATAATTTCTTGGGCTCTAAGGGGTGTGGTTGCTCTGGTTTGGATGTGCATATGGACCTGGATTTGTTCCACGTCGGCCCCGGTCACTGTGATCTGTCCATGGGGTACCTCTACCTTGAGCTTTGGCCTCGTTTCTAGAAGGTGATCCACCTTGTCCTCGAGGGTGTTGCTAAAGGGCATGTTGAACGCTAGAGTCGTGTTAGGTTCCTGGGAACCAAAAAATGGGAGGGGCAGGATTCCTGCACTGGCCACCATCAAAGCAAACGCGGCAATCAAGAGCAAGACGATGACGACGATACCGAACTTTCGCATAGGATCATCCATCCTTTCTGGTTAGCGAGCCCTTGTTACTTGAATTCCATAGAGACGCATAGAGTCCTGTCTCTGCACCTGAGAATTTAGGTCAAATTTTCCAAATATGGAGGGATAGAGATAGGATTGTAGAATGTCAGAAGGGCACAAAAAAACTCAGGGAGGCGATATTTTGAGAGCGAGATTCAGGAGTTCTAGTGTTGTACTGGTACTGATTTTGGTGACTTTGCTTGCTTTGAGTATGCCTAGTGTTGCTGCGGAGCTCATCATTCTGCACACGAATGATGTTCACTCCCGTGTAGAGTCCCATATTCCCCAGGGGGCTGAAGAAGAGCAGGGCGGTAGGGTTAGGGCCGCGACTGTGATCGACGAAATCAGAGAGATGTATGGCAAAGAGAAAGTGCTTCTGCTTGATGCGGGTGACTCGCTTCATGGTATGAATATCGACAACTTGTTTGGTGGTTTACCCTCTATTGAGATCATGAATGCCATGGGCTACGACGCCTTTACTCCTGGAAACCATGAGTTTAACTATGGTCAGGAAGTCTTAGTCGAGCGTATTGCTGATGCCAAGTTCCCGACATTGGCTGCTAATGTAAGCAAGAATGGTTCGCTCTTTGCAGGCTATAGTGCCCTAATCAAAGAAGTGAATGGTATCAAGGTTGGTATCATCGGGTTAGTGCCTGAGGAGACCCCGATTGTAACACATCCAAAGAATGTAGAAGGGCTTACCTTCCGTGATCCTATCGCTACTGCCAAGCACACAGTGAAGGCAGTTCGCCCAGAAGTAGACGTCTTGATTGCCTTAAGTCACTTGGGTTATGCCATGGATCAGCAATTGGCGCAGGCAGTACCGGAATTTGACGTCATTGTGGGTGGACACAGTCACACGACCCTCGAAACTGCTGTAGAGGTGAATGGCGTGATCCTGGTGCAGGCCCATGAGTACGCCAACAACGTTGGCTTCCTGCGTCTAGAAGTGGAAGACAAGGAAATTGTGTCCTACGAAGGCTTCCTCATTCCTGTCACTCCAGACGTTGCCAAGCATAGCCGGGTGCAGTACATCATTGACAAATGGAATGCTGAGCTACAAGCACGCCTAGGTACCGTCATTGGATCCAGCGACGTAAGCTGGAACGGCGAACGCGAGTATGTTCGTACCCAAGAGACGAATCTCGGAAATCTGGTAGCGGATGTGATCCGTGGTGCTGTGGACGCTGATCTTGCGGTAACCAATGGTGGGGGAATTCGCGCTAGCATACATGCTGGTGACATTACTGTAGCAGACGTGTATAACGTTCTACCCTTTGACAATTCTTTGGTTGTCGTGGAAATGATGGGCATGGATATTCTTGAAGCTCTAGAGCATAGCGTGCGTCTCGTGCCTGAGCAAAATGGTGGTTTCCTCCAAGTGTCGGGTATGACCTTTGAGGTAGACCCCAAGGCCTTGCCTGGAGGACGTATCATTAATGCCAAGGTCGGCGAGAACAGACTTGCAGCTGGCACGTATTACAAGGTAGCGACCAATGACTTCTTAGCTGCCGGCGGAGACGGCTATGAGACCTTTATGAATGCAACCCTTGTTGCTGAAACAGGGATTATGTTAAGGGATGTTATGGTCGATTACATTCTGAATCAGGGTACTGTGGTGGAACCAGAGGCCGGACGGATTCTGATTCTGAAGTAGAGAACTGAGTTCAGCAGAAAGGGGTACCTGGGTGGTGCCCCTTTTCGCTCCATAGAATGCTTGCCCAAGATTTTGTACAATGCATCAAGAGACTATCAGCTGGGGGAGTCTATGTGCGTAAGTCGAAATTGTTCTTGATGTTGTTGTTTCTAACGATCGCTGCACTATTACTGACTGGATGTCTGGGCCAATTTATGGATAAGGCTCGCATCAGGGTGTTCATGAGTAGGCTGGAAAATCATAATTTTGACTTGTCGGGTAACTTGAAGAAGGAGCCTGAAGATGTTGATTTTGAGGTCTTTATGGGAGACTTGAAAGTAGCTCTAGGATACTTTACCAATCCGATTTCCGTAGGCGTAGCTAGTTCTGGAAATGAACCCGGTCGGACTTGGTTACTCTCTGCGGAGTTTGATCATGCTGTGTTGCTGCAACATGAATCAGAGTGGAATCTCGATGCTTACCTAGACCATATTGGGCAAAGCCAAGGTCTAGAAGCCGAAGATGCGTTTCCTTTTCTAGCGGCGTTCATCGATTCAAACTTCGATACATTACTGTACTTGGCTAACAAAAAAGGGGATTTTGACCCTGTGAGAATTACAGGACCAGTAGTCAGTGTGGTTGATAATACTGCGACTTGGACGAAGG
>JAAZLY010000270.1 GCA_012799115.1 Bacillota bacterium | reverse complement strand
CCACCGATTTTGCCGGCAGCTTTAGAGCCAACACATTCTCATCCACCGCAGCATCCTCAAATGCTTTCGGCGAGACGACATCTGGATGATCAAAGTCATTGTGTTCATTAATCCTTGGGGCTGTTAGGATCTCCCCAGAAACCCTAGTATAGCGGCCCCCCTGCAAAGCACAGGTGAGATTGATATCCTGGTTTGGATCAAGATTACACAAGGAGATATGAATCGCACCCTTGGCGTCCTGAGACGCTGAGGCGCTCACCGCGGGGATTGCTTCCCCGCCGTACACATAGCTCCTTCCCTCTAACTCCAGTTCTAGGAGCTCGGCGTCTTGATGGACATTAAACATACGCATAACATGGTACGTTGGTGTAAGTATCATTTTTTCATCATCCGTTAGGATAACCGACTGCAATACATTCACCGTTTGGGCAATGTTCGCCATCTGAACGCGATCGCAATGTTGATGGAAGATGTTCAGGTGAATACCGGCAACCAGGGCGTCCCGGAGACTGTTTTGCTGGTGCAAAAATCCTGGTTCTGTCCCTGGTAGTACATCGTACCAGGTTCCCCATTCATCTACAATCATACCTACCTTCTTATCAGGATCATACAAATCCATGATGGCTGCATGATTTGTAATCAACTCGTCCATGACAAGGGCATTCTTGAGCGTTTTGAACCACTCGTCTTCAGCAAAATCGATGGAGGAACCCTTATCTTCCCACACCCGAGGCACGGTGTAATAATGCAGGCTAAGGCCTTGCATCAGCCTACCCGCCTCACGCATCAATACCTCGGTCCACCGGTAGTCGTTTGTATTTGCTCCACAGGCTATCTTATAGATGCGCTCTTTTCCATATTGCCTAACGTAGGTTTGATAGCGGCGATAAAGATCGGCGTAATACTCCGGCCGCATATGTCCACCGCAGCCCCAGCTCTCATTACCTACCCCAAAGTAGGGCAAGGACCAGGGTTCTTCTCGACCATTTTCTCGGCGCCAATCAGCCATGGGAGAGCGACCTTCGAAGGTGATATACTCCACCCACTCGGACATTTCTTGTACAGTACCGCTCCCTACATTTCCACAGATGTAGGCGTCGGTTTCAATCTGCTCGCACAAGTCCATGAACTCGTGTGTGCCAAAATGGTTGTTTTCTATCACTCCACCCCAATGGGTATTGATCATCGTTGGGCGGTCTTTTTTGGGACCAACACCATCTTTCCAGTGATACTCATCGGCAAAACAACCCCCTGGCCAGCGTAGCACAGGTACCTTGAGCTTCTTGAGAGCCTCTACCACATCATTGCGGATGCCCCTAGTATTAGGGATGGGGGAATCCTCCCCCACATAGATTCCTCCATAGATACAACGTCCTAGGTGTTCGGCAAAATGACCATAAATGTTTCTATTAATTTTCCCCAACTTCCGATCCGTATGGAGAACCATTTTAGTCATACAAACACTCCTCTTCTAGGCTAATGCCTGGGAAACGCCCCCGACTCTACTTGTTTCTAGAAAGGCGAATCACGTTCCAAGAAGCCTTTGGTAGCATCGACTTAATATGTCCTGCTTCAAGTCTGCTATTGCCATTGGCCCTAGGCACAACGTTCTCAGGTTGCGCAGCTGTATTGGTCGCCTTTAGATCATCATGGGTTAGTACGATATGTTCCACAATTTTGTAGTCCTCAAATCCGCGCAAGTGGCAATCAAAGTCGAGTCCACCCTCTAGGTTGCGGTTGACGGCAAATACGGTGAGTTCATCCTTCTCTTCATTTAGGACCGCAATGGAGTCTAAGTAGGGAACATCGGTAAAGTCTTTGCTATCATACTTGTCAGATTTCACAACAGGCTGCAAAACAACTCCTCGGCCAAAGACAGAGGCATGCATAAAGGGATAGAAGATGGTCTGGCGCCATGCTGCTCCGCCTGTTTCGGTCATAATGGGTGCGATGACATTGACCAACTGGGCCAAACAGGCAATCTTCACCCGGTCCGCCCGGCGCAAGAGGCTAATTAGCATGCTACCTACCAGGAGTGCATCCTCTAACGTGTAGATATCTTCGAGCTGCGGAGGAGCAATCGACCAAGGTTCAATCTGGCGATCGGCCTCATTCGAATGGAACCAGACATTCCACTCATCAAAGGACAGATGAATATCCTTTTTACTTCTCTTCTTGGCCTTTGCATAGTCACAGATGGCAATCACAGAGTGGATGAATTGATCCATATCTAGGGAACGGGCCAAGAAGTTCGCGGTATCATTATCCCTATTGCCATAGTAGGTATGGAGGGAGACATAATCAACCTCGTCATAGGTGAGATCCAAGACAGTGGCTTCCCACTCTGCAAAGGTGGGCATGCCTCGACCAGAACTACCACAGGCCACAAGCTCAATGCTAGGATCGATTCCCCGCATCACTTTGGCACTTTCTAAGGCAAGGCGGCCATATTCATAGGCGGTTTTGGCCCCAATTTGCCAAGGACCATCCATCTCGTTGCCGAGACACCAGAGCTTAAAGTTGTGAGGTTCCTTAACACCATGGGATATCCTTAAGTCACTATAGTAGGAACCACCAGGATGATTACAGTACTCCATGAAGTTGCGTGCTGCATCAACACCCCGACTTCCCAGGTTAATCGCCATCATCACGTCAGTGCCGACCTTCTTTGCCCACTGGGCAAACTCGTTAGTACCAACCTCATTGGTTTCGATCGTCCGCCAGGCCAGTTCCGTGCGGCGGGGCCTCTGTTCTTTTGGTCCTACACCATCTTCCCAATTGTAACCAGATACAAAATTCCCCCCTGGATAGCGAACAATAGGTACCTGAAGCTCCTTGACAAGGGAGGCTACATCTTCCCTAAAGCCATGTTTGTCCGCTGTTTGATGCCCAGGCTCATAGATGCCTCCATATACCGCACGACCAAGATGCTCAACAAAGGACCCATACAAGCGCGGATCCACTTCACTAATGCGATAGTCTTTCTCTAAAACCATCTCTGCCTTCCGAATATGTGTCATGTTCTTCGCCTCCACCCGGTAAGATTCTTGATCAACTATTCTCTATAACTACCAAATAGCCTGCTCTATTCTAAACATGTATGACCGATACATAACAATTTCCCCAAAAAATGCGACAACGCACCCTCGAGGAGGAACCTAGATTCTTACTTGGGGGTTACCCCTTCACACTCCCCATTGTCATGCCCTCGATAAAGTACTTCTGGGCGGACAAGAACAGAATCAGAACCGGAATGATAGAAAAGCAAGCACCAGCAATTAAGATATCGTAGTTATTTCCATAGGGGGTAAGCAGAGTGTTTAAACCAATAGCCAAAGTGTATTTCTGCCCTGAACGCAGAACAAGCATAGGCCAGAGGAAGTTATTCCAGCTATTCATGCCTACCAGAATTGCCATGGCCGACATAGCAGGCTTCATAAGGGGAACGACAAGGCGAAAGAAAATGCCGTATTCTGATGCCCCGTCAACTCTTCCGGCATCAACAATATCCCGTGGAATCGACGTGAGGTACTGGCGGAAAAAGAAGATTGTGGTAGCATGAGCCAAATAGGGTAGCATAATACCCCATATACTGTCTAATAACCCCATTGAACTAGCCTGCGCATACATGGGTAGCATTAGGATCTCAAAGGGAATCATCAGTATCAAGAGCACACAGGTAAAAAGGAAGTTCTTCCCCCTAAAGCGATACATGGCAAAGCCGTAACCCACCCAAGCACTGACCAACAAAGTCAGTATGGTTTGCACCACGGTAAGGACGACGCTATTTTTGAACCACAAAAGGTAGTCGTGGGCTATGTATGCCCCCGCCCTAGTGATTCCGGTAAAAAGATACCTATAGTTGGCAAAGGACATGAGTTCCCAATCCAGTCGCAGGTTTAAACCATAGCGTACAAGTTCCTCCCCAGGTTTGAAAGAAGCAAGCAAAATTGCATAGAAGGGGACAAACACGATCAGAGAGAGGATGGAGAAAAAAGCCACGAGGACTACGCGGGCTAGCAGACTATGATCCTTATTTCTCGTGCGTTCCATCCTAATCCAGCTCCTTTCCCAAGACCCCTGTGAGGCGCAGCTGTCCCAGATTGATCAGCATGGCAACTGCCAGCAAAACCAAACCTACGGCCGAAGCGTAGCCCATCCGGTTTTGCTCCCAGCCCTGACGATAAAGGTAGCCTACGATTGTCAGTCCGATATTCTTTGGAGAACTATTGCCTGCCCAGAGCATGTAACTTTCGGTAAACATGGCCAAGCCTCCATAGATACTGATCGTAAGGACATAGATAATTGTTGGCTTAACCAGCGGTACAGAAATGAGCCAAAACTTCTGCCATACATTGGCCCCATCAATATCTGCAGACTCATACATTTCGGGCGGAATGCCCTTGAGCCCAGAGAGATAGTAAAGCATATTGACACCGGTCCAGCGCCAACAAGCCATTAGCACCATAGCGGCAAAGCCTGTTTGTCGTACTTTGAGCCACTTGATGGGACTAAGCCCCAAGAGCGCCCGCAACGAGTTCATTAAGGAACCTTCAACTTCCCCAAACATAAGCCGAAAGATGGTTCCAGCAACTACCACACTGGTAACCACCGGCAAGAAGAGCGAAGCCTTAAAGAATCCCCTGCCCATCATGGACCTGCTGTTCAGCATACAAGCTAGAACGAGGGGAAAAGGGATCAATAGGGCTAGTGTCCAGAAGGTATACAATACGCTATTGGTGATTGCCGTACGGAATATTCTATCTCCCAGCAAGCGCTGGTAATTCTTGAATCCTACATTGGAGATCATACCAGGGAGGATTTCCTGAAAGCTCATCTGGATCGTGGAAAGCACAGGATAAAGGAAGAAGATTAGGAATGTCAGGATAAAGGGTAGCACAAATACGTATGGAGCTACCTTTTGATCATAGAGAAAAGCAAACCTCTTTCGCATACCACGCACCCTCTTCGATCATATTGCAGGAGAGGACACAGAACCGTGCCCTCTCTTTTCATATCCCCTTAGAAAATCTGGCTCTCGATATTATATTGAGCGTCTTCTAAGACCTCGGCAGGATCAAGAATGTCTTCAAACAGCTCGTTGAGCATGACAGTTGTTACGTAGTCATTGATGGCAGGCGAGATGGAGGATGAGCGAACCATGACAATCTCGTCTTTGATTTCGTTTAGTACGTCAAACACATTGTTGATGAAATACTGGTTATAGGCATTGTCAGGATTATGGGTCATCTCAGTATTTGTCCAAAGGGCAGTATTACAAGGATCGAAGCCCAAGTCTTCCCAAATCATGCGGTTGCCCTCTTCCGACAACTTGGCGAAGGCCAACCACTCGCTGGCTAGGTCAGGATCGGCCGCGGTCAAGGTAATGGCCGTTCCGGTGCCGCCTAAACCTAAGGAACGGGGCATGCCTTCCTCAAAAACAGGAACAGGTGCAATGGCCACTTTGCCATTCATGTTGGGAATTTCATCGAGGTAGCGACTCATAAACCATTGGGGCATGATTACACAGGCTACAACGCCTTGATCGATAAGCCCCTTACCGCCCTCACGGTCAGGTTGACCGTCTGGGCAGGTAGTAAGTAGCCCTTCCTTAACCATTTCTTGCAGAGTGGTAACAGCCCTCAGCATTTCAGGAGTGTCAATGAGAGGTTGATCATCATCAGAGACCAGGTCACTACCTTGCTGCGCCAGCATGGCGGTGACAGTCCAGGCCGCGCTGGTTTCCACGATGCCCATGAACTTATCCGGATAAACCGCCTTCAGCTTCCGTCCTGCCTCAACAAAGTCGTCCCATGTCTTAATCTCGCGATAGTCTACCCCCGCCTCCTCGAGAATCTCCACATAATAGTAGGCTACCGTTGCACCTACGTGGGTAGGGGCACCATACATATTGCCATTTCTGGCATAGATCTCAAGCCGCGAAGGAACGATGTCATCAACATAGGGTGCAAAGACATCATTCAGAACCACAAACTGCGGTACGCCCTTCATAAAATTGGGATACTTACTAATCTCGATATCGACAATATCTGGTGCTCCAACCCCTGACTGCAGAGCAATTTGGAGCTTATTGTGCATGTCCTCGTAAGGCAAAACCGATGCTTCTAGTTCAATCTGTCGATCTGGATTAAGTGCATTCCATTTTTCGGTCATAACTTGATAGAAACGGGCATGTTGATGGACAAATGTCCAAAGAGTCAACTTGGTTGAATTGGCACTGACTAGACCCCCAGCAGCCAGTACAAACACCACCGTGAAAACAAGCACTAAAATCCCCGTTCGTTTCATCACTTGTCCTCCTTTAGAAGTGTATTTTCCCTGATGCACAGTGAACCCACGCTCCCGCAGCACCTCCCTTCTGGACTGAAGCCCTGATGCTCCTGGCTACTTTTATTCTATTCCCCGACGTGTAAAGTAGACCAAGCTTCTCCCCGAGGACAAAAAAACCGCTGATTAGTGGCTAGACTAACCAGCGGTATACTTTACTCTTTGTTAGAAGTTCTGTTTGTCAAGTTCGAAGAAGTCCTTATAGACAGGCACTCTTGGATCTAGGGAAACGGAAGCTCCACTCCAAGCGCTGTCTCCTCCCATCAAAACAATCTGCCCTGCCCCGGCACGGCGGGCAGCCTCTAGGCCCAAAGGGGAGTCTTCTACAATCATGCACTCCTGGGGCTGAAGACCCAATCGTCCAAAGGCTCTTAAGAAGATGTCTGGAGCTGGTTTCCCCTGCATGGTGCCATCATCGTAGATCACACGATCGAGGGAGAACCATCGCTCTAACTTAAAGGCCTGAAAGTAAAAATCGATGTTGTCTTTTCCCGACGAGGTTGCAATAGCCATCGGTATGCTTTCAGCTTTCAGACGATCAAAGAACTCGGGGGCACCGGGAGCCAACTGCAAGTTTTCACCATCTTCGAGACACAAGCTTCGGTATAGGGCCTCCTTTTTCTCACCTAGAGTCTTGAGCGTCTCCTCATCAACCTCGCCTCCCATAAGAAAGCGTAGGATATCCGATGTTGTTCGGCCTTGAACCTTGGTCTTGAGTTCCTCCATTGTTAGCTCATGTTCTCGCAGTTCACGAGAGAGAATTGTCCATGCTACATTGTGTTTATCCGTATCCCAATACAATGTTCCATTGAAATCAAAGACAATGCCACGCAAATACATCACTCCATACTATCATGTTGTCGTAGTCTAATGAAGGCAGTCTCTCTCTTCGTCATTGTTAGGTAGAGTCCTTCAGGGCAGATGGTCTAGACCATCCTAGTATCTCCGAGCACACAAAAAAACGGCCACAAAGATCTTATGGCCGTGGCAGGTCAATGGAGACGCGCTACTTGCCAACACGCTCTCAGTATTCTGTAGGCCATAGGCCTGTAAACTTCTTGAATCGATTACTGAAGTAATATGGATCCTTATAACCCACTTCAGTTGCGATCTCACAAACCCGCTTATCGGTATGCTTCAGGATTTCCATCGCTTTCCTGATGCGGCATTCTGTCAGATAATCGCTGAATTTTTTCCCTGTTTCCTGGGCAAACAGAAGGCTGAGATAACTTGGCGAGATGCGGTGTTCTTTGGCGATCACTGAAAGGCTTAGGTCTGAGACATAGTTATCCTGCACGTATTGGCAAATGGAATCGATCCTCTTTCGATTTGAACCCCCCGGTGTCTTGGGTAGAGCTGCACAAAGTGAGACCACAAGCAAATATCGGCTTCCCAATTTCTTTACCTCCCTTGGTCTAGTCATGAAATCCCAAATTATTACTATTATAGAAAAAAGACAAGTTAGTATAATGGAATATATTTTATTTCCATGTACTATTATCGCAATGCAGGTTTTGAGCCTGGAGTTTTCATACCTGCAAGGCACGCCTTGGATATTTATTTATTGATAACAGTCTACATTTGTGATTCATTGTGGTAGTTTATAAATTCGATTGGTCAATTTGTGATAGAAATGGTATTATATTACTATGAACTACTATCATGACTGGAGGTGAAAGCAGGCATAATTCTTCCTTGAAAACTACGTCCGATGTCCCCGTCTAGCAACAAAAGACTAAAGGAGGCCAAATTCGTGAAGAGAAGAGTTGTTAGTCTATCCCTTGTGGTAATGCTGGTTGTTGCTCTGTTTGCGCAGTTCGCCTTTGCAGCGGAGCGGGAGCATGACTTTGTGATCATCACCCACAGTGCCACCATCGATTTCTGGATCCCGCTAGTCAAATGAGCACAAGATGCGGCGGCTATGATTAATGCGTTCGACCCTAATGTGAAGATTACTGTTACCCACACTGGTCCGAGCCTGTTTAACGTAGCAGAACAAGTCAATATTATGGAGAACGTTATACAAAGTGGAGTGCATGGCATTATCTCAACCTTGCCAGATCCCACTGCTTTTGATGATCCGGTACAGCATGCCTTGAACTCTGGAATTCCCGTGATTGCGACAAATGCTGATGCCGGTCCAGATAATCCCCGCTTGGCGTACGTCGGTCAAAGCGACTACGATGCTGGGCGTGTACTAGCACAAACATTGGTTGATGCCATTGGTTCAAGTGGTAAAGTGGCAATTGGGGTAGAAGATCTAGGACATACCTCCCTTGCACAGAGGCTACGTGGTGTAACTGATGTACTCGATGCTACCGATATAGACTACACTGTACTACAAACAACCCCGGACCTTACCCAAGGCGCGGCGATTTTTGAAACCTACCTGATTGCAAATCCAGATGCCAAGGCTATTATCAGCGTGGATGCCAACACCCAATCCCATGGGGTAGTCATCCGCAATCTTGGTCTGAAGGATCAGGTAATCTCTGGCGGTTGGGACTTAGTACCAACCACGATCCAAAACATTCAAGACGGCTACACGAAGTTCGTTATTGACCAACAGCCATATGTACAAGGGTTCTATCCAGTACTGGCCCTCTACCTCTACCATGAGTACGGTATTGCACCAGCCAATATGGACTCTGGTGCTGGCGTTGTCGGACCACACAACGTCGAAGAGGTAGTTAGCTTAGCCGAGCAAGGCTATAGATAGACCATTAGACAAACACGGTGTAAATAGCACCGGTCAATAGACCGGTGCTTCACTCCTGTTAGGGGGGTAAGCATGGCAAACAACACTCTCATACAGTATGAATCAGTTAGTAAACGCTTTGGCGGTGTGCAGGCTCTAGATCAGGTGTCGTTTCCCGTTGCCCGAGGCGACATTCATGGACTCATTGGCGAAAACGGTGCCGGCAAATCCACCCTCATTAAGATTACAGGTGGCATTTACCGTAAGGACAGTGGCCAAGTGATTTGGGAAGGTAGTCCCTTAGATGTAAACAGTCCTGTCGAAGCAGAGAAACGCGGGATTTCCATTGTTCACCAGGAGATTCCCCTTTGTAACAATCTGACCGTGGCGCAAAATGTATTTCTAGGCCGGTTAATCACGAAGCCACTTGGCCAACCCGATTGGAACGCAATGGAAGAACAGACTGTTGACCTATTTCAGCAGATCGGACAGACAATTAATCCTAGAGCCCGCGTTGGAGCTTTAAGCGTGGCCCTCAAACAGCTTACATCGATCGTCCATGCTTTGAACACGACAAGCAAGTTGATCATCATGGATGAACCAACATCGGCTTTAACCCCGAGCGAGGTAGAGACCTTGTTTGAGGTACTACGCAAATTGAAGTCAGAAGGTACCACGATAATGATTGTCAGTCATATTCTAAGTGAGCTCATGCAAATTACTGATCGAGTGACCATTTTGCGTAACGGAAGACATGTCGAAACACTCGATACCCAGGACACGAACATAGATAGCATTGTTCACATGATGGTAGGCGACGTGCCTCTTCCTACCCCAAAGGAAGATGTCGTCGCTAGAGATGAGACAGTCTTAAGAGTGCGCGATCTTGGCAATCGGCGGCTACGCCTAAAAGACATCAACTTTGACCTCCACAAGCAAGAAATCCTAGGTCTGGCAGGTATTCAGGGGGCTGGTCGCACCGAACTAGCGACTACGCTCTTTGGAGTGCACCAACCAGACAGCGGCACCATCGAAATGGAAGGCAAAGAGTTAAAATGCAGAAATCCACGCCAAGCAATTCAGCACGGCATTGGCTACTTAACTGAGGATCGCCGTAATCTTGGTGTGTTTTGGGATATGTCGGTATGGCAAAACGCTGGGGCCGCAATTATCGATCGCCTCACTGCGCGCGGCGGAGTGCTCGATCGCAGACGCATTAACGAGATGGCTAACAGGTCCATCACGGATCTCCAAATCAAGACGTCAGGCATTTCCCAAACAATCCGGTATTTAAGCGGGGGCAATCAGCAAAAGGTCCTTCTAGCTCGTTGGCTGAACGTTGAACCCAAGGTCTTGATTCTTGATGAACCAACGCGCGGTGTTGATGTAGGAGCTAAAGCGGAGATTCGTCGGGTGATCCAGCAACTGGTTACGGAGGGAATATCTGTGATCGTCATTTCATCGGACTTAGAGGAACTACTAGCCCTCAGTGATCGAATCTTGGTTATGGCAAACGGCTCTATCAAGGGCGAATTCCTAGCTAGAGAGGCTACATTCGACAAAATCATGGCATTGGCCGTGCAAAAGTAGGCAGAAAAGGGGTTGATTGCGATGAAAGAATTCCTAGGAACGCTGAGAACTCGGCGCGAAATCGGTGTGCTCGGTGCATTTGTCGTCCTCTGCATGTTTTTCTCCTTTGCGACGAATACATTTTTCACCGTGCCAAATATGCTTAACATTTTGCGGCAAGTCTCTATTACCGGCCTAATCGTCATGTTCATGACCATGATTATTATTTCTACTGACATCGATCTTTCAGTCGGATCAACATTTGCAGCAGTAGGCATGATTGTGGCGATCTTGTTCCAAAATGGGATGAGTATCTGGCTGGCGAGTCTGGTCGGCCTTTTTGCCGGTGCATTCCTTGGGCTGGTTAATGGAGTGGTCACGGTCAAGGGAATGCTTCCACCCTTCATTGTCACCCTCGGTACACAGATGATCTATCGAAGCTTGGCCCTGGTCATCTCTGGCGGTTCGCCAGCCTCTGTGCGCCTTCCCGATTCTTTTTACAACGTCACTGGTGCCCGTACATTCTTGAACCTTCCGGTACCCGCCTTGTGGTTTGTGGCTACGACTATTGTGGCCGGATTCATCCTTCATAAGACGAGTTATGGTTTCAAGGTATATGCCACCGGTGGGAACGAAGAGGCATCGCGTCTTTCGGGAATCAGTACAGATCGGATTCGAATTACTAACTTTGTTTTGATTGGCGTAGCAACGGCGTTAGCTAGTATCATTCAAATGGCATACCTACGTGGTGTCACTCCAACTGCAGGTCAAGGCATGGAACTAACAGTCATTGCCTCAACAGTCATAGGTGGAACATCCATGTTTGGTGGTGTTGGCACCATAGCCGGCGCCTTCATTGGTACGCTGTTTATGGGGGTCGTCCGCAATGGCCTAGTCTTGATGGGTACCAGTGCTTACTTAATCGAGTTAATCATCGGTATTGTGCTAATTTCTGCAGTGTGGTTCAGCACCTTGTCATCGAGGGAAAAGCGCTAAAGAGCCCAAATCTGAAGCCCCGGGTGATCCCGGGGCTCTTTTTGAGACACTATCTTGTTCGTATGGGTTTTTCCAAAGTATAAAGATCCTCGTCGAGCTGTGCAAACCGCCCATCCACCATCTGGCGAGCATCGTAGATCGCCCGATTGTAGATGTAGGGGCCAACCTCGCCAATCATAAAGTCTAGGAAATGCTCTGCGGCCAGGTTACCAATGGTTTCATCTCGCTCTTCAGCGAAGTACGTTATGATGTGCTCCATAATCTTAACCTTATCTTCCCGGGACATGTTGATTGGTATCATCTTAGATACACTTCCTTCTTTTTGTATTCTCTAAGCCTCTAACCTGCTCTTTTGTACAATAAATAGGAGTAAAGTCGCGGGGCTATGAAAACTACAATCACAAGTACAACAGTTAGGCTGACTCCATTGATGGTCCGAAAACCTCTAGAGACAAATGCTCCGCCAATCATAATAAGTCCTGCCAAGATATACAAATACCCAGCCAAGCGATGCGTCTTGTTCCAATTGTCAGGATCATTTAGAGTCCAGGGAAGCTTGATACCCAGGGTGTAGTTTTGCCTGTTCTTTGGCAAGTAATTGCCTGCCACAATGAGCACGAGACCGATTATGACCGGAAATACAAGGGTGATTGGAATTGGGCTTCCCAGAGCAATCAAGAGCGTAATGGGAATCGCTACAACAGACAACAGGGGAGGAAGCCAAGTAGCAAAGATCTGCATGGCCTGCGATGTATAAGCACGTTTTGGATCATTGTACAATACAAGTTTCGAAAAAAGATTAATACCCAGGAACAGGAAGGGCAATCCAAAGGCAGCCAACGCTTTAGGTGCAAAGTTATCAGGGTTCCCTGACCCATCCCAATGAATCGCGATTTGATCAGGCAGGTCCTGATAGACAACTAGCGACATGATCAATGGTAGTATGCATACCAAAGACGTAAGAATCAAGATCGTGCGATTACTTTTTGTTTTCATCATGTACCCCCTCCTTGAACTGGGCCAGCCAGAGCATGATTTCTTCAAACACTGATATGTTGAGCTCATAGTAGACGTAATTTTTGTGCTTTGTCTCAAAGACTAAGTTAGCCTTCTTGAGTTGGGAGAGATGATAGGAAATGGTAGCACCAGCAAGATCAAAGTGGTGCCCTATATCTCCAGCAGACATCCGCCCATCTTTGAGCAAAGTCAGGATTTCCCGCCGTATAGGATCTGCTAATGCTTTGAACGTTTCGGGAAAGCTCATCATGCCTCACCCTTTCTATTTAGAAGTTAATCTAAATAGATTGTAGCACAAGGGCAATATCGGTTCAAGGAGAATTTAGATATTCTTCGAAATAGAATACCAGGCAAGTATTAGAACAGATTGTTCAAGAAATGACACAAGACACCACCCATAACAGAACGAGAACGATGCGTTGCATAGCCAAAGGCTAGACTAACAAGGACGATGGAGAATGCACCACCAATTGGTTGCGCCAAGTTATCCAGTAGCACCCCCATGAAATACCACCCTGGTATATGGAGAATCACAAACATCAGTGAAGTAATGACATTAGCTGTCCAGAAGGAGTAGCGTAGCTGGAGGTTACCTAAAATCGCCCCTCGCATGAGGAACTCCTCCAGAGTCGGAGCAATGAGGACCACGTTGAGAAGGGGGAAGCTAAACTCTGTGGGTAAGATCGGATGTCCAAGAAGGTAATTTGGGACGATCCCTGTGACTGCAATCAACATACCTAGACCACTTCCCCAACCCAGCCAACTCTTCCAGTTTGAAAGATTCAGTGTAGTGCGGATTGTACGCCCGGACATCTTAAGGAGCCAAAGAGCAGGAATGATCCAGATGATAACCTTGGCAATGGACCAATAGACGAATCCCCCTTGACTCGTATCCAACCACGGGATACCTGTCCCCAACTGGATTTTTAGGATCCATGCACCGATCCAAACAGCGATGATTGCATAAAACATGATGTAGGTGGCTTTAGCGATGGATTTTGGCTGGTCTACTCTACTCATACGCTCCCCTTCTCTTCTTAGATTACCATTAATATAGCACGGACCTTGTACATACGCAAAAAAGCACCAATCTGCCATAAGCGGACTGGTGCTTCTTCTCCTTCATCCTATTCTTTAATGCCCCCTAGTGTCAGACCGTGGACAAAGTACTTCTGCAGGAAGGGATAGACAATGATAATCGGCACGCTGACGATGACTGTCATGGTCGCACGAATAGCTCTGGGAGTGACAGTATTAGACGTACCAGCAGCAGCTCTGGATAGAGCTTGTAGGAGCGATCCAGACATCGTATTCGCGCTCTGCAGTACCTTCATCAGCTCGTACTGTAATGTGCTCAGTGCGGGATTAGCTGAGTTGTAAAGGAATGTGTCAAACCAGGCATTCCAGTTATCAACTGCCACAAAAAGGGCTATCGTAGCTAAGACTGGTTTACACAGCGGCAAGATGATCCGAAGGAAAATTGTAAACTCACCCGCTCCGTCAATTCTTGCAGATTCAATAAAGCTATCAGGTAGGCCACTGATGTACGTTCGAATCACGATCAGGTTGAAGGCCGATACCAGACCTGGTAGCACATAGACCCAAAAATTGTTGGTTAATCCTAAGGCGCGGATTAAGAAGTAGGTAGGCACTAGGCCTCCGTCAATATACATGGTAAGGACATAGATAAAGGAAATGATCCTCCGCAGAACAAACTCTCTACGACTAATGGTATATGCGACCATCGCTGTGGAGAACGTACACAAAGCGGTCGATAGCACCGTCCGAGCCACAGACACCATAGAAGCACGGTAGATCTGGGTACGGGTGAGTAGCGTTTCGTAATTATAGAGAGTAAACTTCCTTGGCCATAGATGAATCCCCCCTCTGGAACTATCAACAGCATCGTTGAACGAGACTGCTAGCGTATTAAGGAAGGGATAAAGGGTAACGATGATCAGGAAGATTAGACTTAGATAGATAAATGTATCTAAAAAAATGTCTTCCCAGCGTTTATCCCGGAATCTGTTCATTCTTTACACCCCCGCATTGATTCACAACTCATTAGGCCTATACCAATCTTTCTTGGCCCCATCGCTTGGCTAGTTGGTTTGTTGAAAATACAAGGATTAAGCTGACAACGCTTCGGAAAATACCAACCGCGGTAGCGAAGGAGTAGCGCATCATTTTGATCCCGTAGTCGAGTTCGTAAATGGTAAATACTCTAGCATAGTCGATCACTCGCCCGTTTTGGAGCAAATACTGCTGTTCAAAGCCTGAGCTCATCAAGTAACCCATGTTCATGATCAACAGAATGCTAATGGTGGGCCGAATGGAGGGTATGGTAATATACCAGATCTGTTTCAGTCTGCCGGCCCCGTCAATCTTGGCCGCCTCGTATAATGCGGGGTCAATTCCTGCGATCGCGGCCAGGTAGATAATGGCTCCCCAACCAACCTCTTTCCAGACGTGAGAGAAGCCGATGACCCACCAAAACAGTGTCGGTATACCCAAGAACATGATAGGTTCCTTAATGATGCGCAAGCTCATCAAGGCCCTGTTAACGACACCCCCGTCTGTAGATAGGGCATCCCTTACCAAGTTCGCTGCAACGACCCAGGATATAAAGTGGGGCAAATACGATATCGTCTGGGCTGCCTTCTTGAACCTAATCTTTCGAACTTCATTGAGCATGAGGGCCAAGGCGATCGAACTAACGGTTCCCATGACTAACTTGATCACACTCATCGCTAGAGTATTTCTCAAGACTTCATAGAAAACGACATCATCAAACAGAAGCCTGAAGTTCTCCAATCCTACCCAGGTCTGTTGAAGAATGGGTTTTCCAGGCCAATAGTTTTGAAAGGCCATGAGCCAACCCCAGATTGGGATATATTTAAAAATGACAATATGAATCAAAAACGGTACAGACATCAATATTAGTATTTTTTGCTGTTTGAGCCTTTGCCAAAAGACATGTCCTCGTTTGGCTAAAGTTAAGGATGCATTCATAATCTCAACCTACTTTGGGAGTATAGTGTAAAAGGGGTGCCCAAGAGCGCCCCTTTTACCTTGGAGAATTCTACCAGTTCTCCATGCGCCAATCGATCTCTTCTTGATAAAGCTTCATCTGTTCAACCATAAGTGGCCTAATGTCCTTGACATAGTTCGCCCAAATTCCTTCAAACTGTTCAGGCTTACTCATGACGAGCTCTGGAACATATCGATTCAGAACGTCTTTCATTCTTGTCTCTTCGATATGGGCTGGTGAGCCAGCTGGCATTGTAATCGTCCAGAGCGGGAAGTACTTCTTGAAGATCGGCTCATTGAACAGGGCCGAGAAAGATTGAACTCCGTACGCATCCATAACCTCTTTTTCGGAATCGGTGCTGTCAGAGTAAATCAAGTGTGGTTGCGTATCAGGGAAGAACATGTTTCCATTTTCGTCAAGACCCCTCAGGCTGGGGAAGGCGTTGAAGAAATACTGTCTACCAAAGACATTTTGTACCCAGTCTGGATCCCTAAAGAGAGCCAGTTGTTCGGGTGTGCGGTAGTAAAGGCCATTCTCATCAACTTCGTAGTGCTCGCCTTCAATACCCCATTGGAGTAACCTTTGTGTGTCTTCTTGGATCAAGTAGTCAAGATACTTGATGGCCCCAACTGGATCATCACAAGCTACAGTGATATCCATACCTTGTGTTGGTTGGACGTATGGAATATCGCGTTGGCGCTCTTCCACCAATGTATCGATTACGATTGGTAGAGGAACAAACATGCTTTCTGGATCATCCCGTAGGAGATAGTTCTGACCTTCTTGCATCTGCCAGAACTGGTTAAACGTTCCGAGTACACGCCCAGAACTCAACTTTTCAATGTATTGGTCGTAGTTCATGATAAAGGTTTCTTTATCTACGACACCCTTGTTGTACATTTCGTTGAGCTTTTGGTAATAGGCTTTGGCGGTACGAGATGTATGGTACTCCTTAACTACGTAGCGACCCTTCTCCATAACTGGAACGAACTCACCTTCGTTGGGATAGCCCATGAGATGTTGGGGTACGTTCGTTGTTGCGAAGCTACGCCAGTCATCAAACAGTGTGAGATACCCAATGGTGCTTTCGCCATTGATCGTGGGATACTTCGCCATATAGTCTTCGATGAGCTGGAAGTACTGATCAAGAGTCTTAACTTCGGGCCAACCGGCATCCTTTAGGACCCGTTTGTTCATGAAGAAGGCGAGTGATGGGTAACGAGACGTATCGGGGCCGTATGGAAGTGCTTGAATTGGCAACCAGTATACGTTTCCATCCTCTTGCTGTAACATTTCCCAGTGATTAGCATAAAGACGCTTCAGGTTAGGAGCATGCTCCTCAATCAAGTCGTTGAGTGGGATTAAAGCTCCGGCGTCCTTCAACAGGCTAGTAAAGTGTGCTGCTACCACCATATCAGGATAGTCTCCACTGGCGATCATCAGCCCTACTTTTGTCTCGAGATCGCCTACCAAGGCTTCTCTGTTCAACTTTACGCCTGTTTCTGCACGGATAATGTCACCAACGATGGTCGAACCAGGATAGTCTGGTAAGGGTTCGCCCGTGAAGACATCAAACTCTTTTAGGTTTTGGGCAAAAATTGTTCCACTTGCTAGTACGAAAACCAACAGTAAAGGCAGAAACCACAAAGCTCTTCTTTTCAAGACTGTTCTCTCCCTCTCTTTTTGTCATACTAAAGATAAAGCTGAAACAACCCAATCAATACAGTTGAATCTAGCCTCTACCTCCTTTCGCTGATTAGAATAGTTTAGGTCGAGTTTTGTAGCGTCTCTAATTAATTCAATGCGCATTGTTAAAAACCCTCTTCAAAACCGTCATTTTTACTAAAATAGTAAATTTTGACTGGAATACGTCATGAATAAAGAATCATCGCCACCTCCCCAGGCCAGAGGGGAGAATAAGCCTCTACTAAAACATCTTGGCGTCACTGGCAAATCGCTCGGTTGTCAAGCCCAGCAATTTGGCCCTCTCCTTGCTTTCTCCGGCCCAGAGCAGTCCGTTCTTCATGAGCCTATGGGCCATAGGGCTCTTGTCGAAGAGATCATCGTGGTGCCCTAACGAGGTATAGAAGACTCGTCCATTTCCCCAAAACTTCGTCCAAGCCACGGGCATATCTACAGGTTTGTTGGAAATATGATAAAAGGATACATCAGGATGGGGGAAGCGGGTTGTAGCTAAGACTTCAATCGCTGGATCGACGTGGAGATAGTAATGCTCACTCTTGACCACAAAGTCTTCAAGTCCCTGGGTAATTGGGCTTGAACCATGATGGATGTGAACCGTATACTCAACTCCATCACCACCGGGGTGGGAAACCCATTGCCCACCGGTCATAAACTGCCATTCTACATCCTCCCTAAAGGAGTCGCACATACCACCGTGACAACCAGCAAGGCCCATTCCGGCCCCCACTGCCTTACTGACAT
>JAAZLY010000269.1 GCA_012799115.1 Bacillota bacterium | reverse complement strand
GTATGGCTGAGTTAGTCAACGCAGTCGTTCAATTGGAAAGAGAACTCCTTCTTCAGGCCGAGGCCATTAGCGATCTAGAGAATTGGGCGGGAGAAAAAGGCGCAGTTTTTGCCAGTTTACAAGCGACCGATAGCACAGTAACGAGCGAACTAGAAGCCCTGAGACTAACCAATCAACAGCTGGAAAAGGATCTGCAAAATGTGGCCGTACTACTCCAACGAGAGACACAAAATCGTGCAGACCTAACCACGCAGCTTGAAAAGGCCAAAGCGGACATTGTCTTGTTACAAGAAGATACCTCGACCCTCGATGCTGTCAGATCAGAACTATCGACCGATGTGAACGCCCAGATCAATGCCGCGCTCATACGTGAACAGCGTCTAGAACGTCAGATTAAGACCCTCGAAGAGGATTTTGCAGAGTATAAGCTGACGGCTGATCAAAACGTGAAGTCTGCTAAGACGTTGGCTACCATAGGAATTGCCTTGGGTGCAATCGGCGCTGTTATCGGCGTAGTATTCGGTTTACAATAGGCAATTGATTTGAACATTCGTTTACAGCGGAGTACCCCCTTGGGGTGCTCCGTTTTTTGTATAGTTTATGCAGGTTTCAGTATACTAAGGGTGACTGTAGAAAGGAGTCTTGCCCGTGAAACCTAAGGACTATCAGAAGCTCGTTAAGGACAATAGTCCGCCCCGCCCTTTGCTCAAGAACACCTTGTGGGCTTTTTTTGTTGGCGGTCTGATCTCTAGCCTTGGACAAGTGGTCTTGAACATTGCCAGCAAGACCGAAAACACCAAAGCAGAGGCTGCTTCGGTAACACTTGCGGTGATGATCTTGATCGGTGCGATCTTAACCGGTCTGGGCATCTATGACGAAATCGCTGAAAAGGGAGGGGCTGGAGCGGCCGTTCCGATCACAGGTTTCTCCAATACGGTAACGTCTGCTGCAATGGAGTTTCGCCGCGAAGGGTTCCTACTCGGAATGGGGGCGAAGATGTTTGTTATTGCAGGGCCTGTCATTGTTTTTGGAATTCTCTCTGGTTTCATCGTCAGCTTGGCCAAAGCACTGATCCTTGGACTGTTCTGAACGAGCAAAGGAGGTATCGTCATTGAGCAATCGACTTGGATCCCAAACCTTAACCTTCAGTAGACGGCCCCGCGTCTTGAGCTCGTATACACTTGTTGGACCCATCGAAGGGAAGGGGCCACACGCCCTGGACTTTGATGAAATACTTCCAGATGATGTCCTAGGGCAAAAGACACCAGAGAAGACAGAGCGACTCATGCTTGAGATGGCGGTTGAAAAGACCCTGCGACATCGAAACACAAAGAGCGAAGAAGTCCACTTTATCCTGGCAGGGGATCTGTTGAATCAGATCACCTCATCCTCCTTTGCCGCGAGCACCTATACCATACCCTTCTTGGGCATCTATGGAGCCTGCTCCACGTTCGCTCAGGGCATTGGCCTTGGCGCGGCATTACTCCAAGGAGATTTTGCTGAAAAGGTACTCATTGGCACGGCAAGTCATTATCAGACGGCAGAGAGGCAGTTCCGCTACCCCATTGAGCTAAACGTTCAGCACATCTCTAGCAATCACCACACTGTTACAGGCGCCGGTGCGGCGCTCTTGGGTTTTGGCGATGAAGGTCCTCAAATAAGCTACGCCACCTTTGGACATATTGTCGATATGGGATTGAAAGATGCTCACGACATGGGAAGCGCAATGGCGCCTGCAGCGTATTCCACCATCAAGATGCATCTTCAGGATACGGGACGCAGCCTAGAAGACTATGACATGATCTTAACTGGCGATCTAGGTAAACAGGGTCGGAAGATGCTACGCCTCCTCCTAGAAAAGGATGGGCTCAAAGGTCTCGAGCGTCTACAAGACGGGGGAAGCCAGATCTACAGCGAAGGTCAAAAGGCAGGGGCCGGAGGAAGCGGCGCAGCTTGCATTGCTGTCATGGCCCTTGGTTACGGTCTCAACATGCTCAAATCCGCTAAGGCAGAACGCATTTTGATCGTGGCCACTGGTGCTTTGCTTAGCGCATTGACGGTGCTGCAGGGCGAGACCATTCCCTGCGTTGCCCATGCCATTGCATTTGAGGCGTAAAGGGGAGAGATTATGGACTACATCATAGCATTCTTGGTCGGAGGCGCAATTTGCGCCATAGGCCAGCTGATCATTGATACCACAAAGTGTAGTAATGCACACCTACTCGTTGGAATGGTCTGCCTAGGAGCAATCCTCAGCGGTATAGGCATCTATGAACCCTTTCAAGAGTTTGCTGGAGCTGGGGCCTTGGTCCCGGTACTGGGGTTTGGGAGCTCCATCACCAAGGGCATGCTCTCCGAAATAGAACGACTCGGCTGGGAAGGATTATTCACAGGAGCTTTTGAGATCACGGGCCTGGGTCTTGCCGCCTCCATTGTATTTAGCAGTATTATCGCACTACTACGAAAACCACAAAAATGAAGAAAGCCCGGCATCCGGGCTTTTATAATTCTTATGATGCCTGGAAGGAAAAGCTTTCGCTACGGCGAAATAGGTTAATCATGAGTTTTATGAGCTATTGACGGCACGTTAGCCATAATCTTCAAAGGAGGGAATCGATGTGAAAGAAAGACAACTGGTCGTGTTTAAATTACATAACGAAGAGTTCGGTGTGGAGATCACTGATGTACGAGAAATCGTCAAAGTTGGTCATATC
>JAAZLY010000268.1 GCA_012799115.1 Bacillota bacterium | reverse complement strand
CAAACTAACATTGTCGCCAAAGCTCACTACAATGTGGCAAGACAGGGGTACACTTCCGTCAAAGCCCAGGAGACCACTAATCTCAACTTCGGAAACGCCGGGCTTCAGAGCGGACATGGCACGGGTCATACCAGCGTAAACCATCTGGTTGATCATTTCGTTGCGGGCAATCTCGTCCACTGTGAGGGGAATCCGGAGACCAGTTGTGGTGTCAGTAAACCAACGAGTTACATCCACCAGGTTATTCGAACCAACAAGCCTTCTTAATGCATCAACGATATAGAATGGAACATCGGTGACGATCTCTGCATCAGTAAACTCACCGGATTCGTCATACTTCCATCCTACTAATCCGACCTTGCTTCCCGTTGTGAGCTGGCAGTCGGCTAGGATTGTCTTTAGGTCTCGACCGTTTTGGGGCTGACCCTGGAGACTGAACTTGTCGTAAAGCTCAACCTCTACCCCTTTGGCGATTCCTGCGTAGTATAGTCCTTCTAAACCAACCAAGAGGCGAGGTTTTCCGGTCAGACCAACGATGACCAAACTCTCCTCAAAACGAGGGTCGTAGCCTGTTAAGAACCGGGTATTTGCAAAATGCTCCCGATCTCCGTAGACGATGACATGGGAAAATCCATTTTGCTCCATACGCTCCCTCAGGCTAGCTAGGCGTTCTGCGTAAGTCTCCGCTGGAATCACCGGAAGATCCCGGGTAATTACGGGTTCGGACCAAGGGATCTCAACCACTTCAACGTCATTGAGCTGCAAACGTCTTGTCAATATTACTCCTCCTTAATGTCTGGTATTTGCAGTAGCTGTGAGCCGTCTGCAAGTGAACACGGATTGCCAATCTTAAACCGGTTTAAATTTTGAGTAAAATATAATGGCCTAGGGGAAATCGGATTTTCTAGTCATTTCAGGCTAAAAAAGCGACATCAGTTCTCAGACCATAGCTACCATGGGTGTTAAGGCTGTTACTTAAACCGGTTTAAATCGGTTTTCAATTTATCTATTAGACGCATTCTTGCGATCTCCTTCTTTAATTTTAATTTTCTCCGCTTTTATTTTTTCCCTGTAAATTGCTGGAGGAAAAAACGACGAACAACAGTACTTTTATGGATGCTTTTCCAATTTGCAGAATGTCCAAAGGAAGGGATCCTAAGTTCCTTGGCTAATAATACCGAAACAATGATGAACAAGGAGGGATTACTGTGATTGAAGGTAAAGTCAGACCGAGAGCTACGGAAGGAATACTTCGTTTCGGGATGGTTGGCGGTGCCATAGGCTCCTTTATTGGTGATGTCCACAGAAAAGGAGCAACCTTTGATGGACAGGCCGAACTGGTAGCAGGGAGTTTTTCGCCGAATTATGAGCGAACCTTACTCACTGGAGAAAGGCTAGGACTAGACCCTGCCCGCTTGTACCGCGATCACCAAGAGATGGCCGAAAAGGAGGCCGCTCGAGAAGATGGCATTGACTTCGTTATTGTAGCCACCCCTAATCATGCACATTATGCTGCATGTAAAGCGTTCTTGCTCAACGGAATTCATGTCGTCTGCGACAAACCACTCACCTTTACAATAGAAGAAGCGGAAGAACTCAAGACTCTTGCTGAAGAGAGGGGCTTACTCTTTTGCGTAACGTATGCCTATTCGCAATGTGTTGCAGTCAAACATGCACAGATGATGGTGAAAAATGGTGATATTGGAGAGATCCGGGTTGTGGCCGCGGAGTATCCCCAGGGATGGTTAGCGACCGCGATTGAACATGAGGGTAACAAACAAGCGAGCTGGCGAACCGACCCTAAGCAGGCTGGGATTTCCAACTGTGTTGGAGACATCGGGACCCATATTGAACACACCGTTTCCTATATTACCGGCCTGGAAATCGATGAAATCTGCGCACGTTTGGACAACATGGGGGGCGACAATCGCGCCCTAGATACCAATGCCATGATTATGGTGAAGTACAAAAATGGTGCCGTCGGAAACTATTGGTGTTCGCAAGTGGCCATAGGCTACGATAACGCTCTAACCGTCTGCATTTTCGGCACGAAGGGTTCCATCGAATGGTCTCAAGAAGACCCAAATTACCTCAATGTGGTAAAACTCGGCGAACCCCACCAACGACTGAGCCGAGGGAACAACTATTTCTATCCAGAGGCAGCCCAAATGACCCGTCTGGCCTCAGGGCACTCTGAGGGATATTATGAGATGTTTGCCAACATCTATTTGAAGTTTACAACTGCGCTTCTGAAGCACAAGCAAGGACTCACCCTCACCGAGGCAGACCTGGATTTTCCAGATGCCAAGGCAGGTCTTAATGGGGTGAAGTTTATCCATCGCTGCGTCGAAAGCTCAAAGCACGGATCGGCGTGGGTTAAGTTTGATTGAGTGAGCTCGGAGAATCAGGGCCCCTTTGCGAGCAAAGGGGCCTACAAAGAGCATTGACATCGATTAACGAAATTGATACAATGTCGTTAATATGTTGAAGCTGTGAACAGGAGTAGTAGGGTCTGGCTCGATGCTTAAAGAGAGTTGCTGTTAGGTGCGAAGCAACACATCGCCATCTTGAACTCGCCTGGGAGCTGTTTGCGTGAAAAGCCTTCCCTAGCGCAAACCGGTCATTCCGTTATCATGGCTCAAGTGGTTTGATCTCGAATTTGACAAAAGTCAAATTCCAGCTCAGACAATTAGAGTGGTACTGCGAATCTTTCGTCTCTAACTACAGGGAGGAAAGATTTTTTTGTATCGAGAAACTGAGGAGGAAGCAAAATGGCCCGCTATAATCATCAAGAGGTAGAAAAGAAGTGGCAACAGATCTGGGAAGCAAAGGAGACCTTTAAAACCCGTGAGGATCAAAGCAAACCCAAGTTTTATGCCTTGGTTGAGTTCCCCTACCCTTCAGGAGATGGTCTACATGTAGGTCATCCTAGACCCTATACCGCACTCGATGTAGTCGCCCGCAAACGGCGCATGGAAGGCTATAATGTCCTCTTTCCTATGGGCTCGGATGCCTTTGGCCTACCCGCCGAGAACTATGCCATTAAGACCAAGATCCATCCGGCCGTCGTTACCGAGCGCAATATCGCTCGTTTCAAGGAGCAAATGAAGTCGATTGGCTTCTCCTTTGATTGGTCGAGGGAAGTGAACACCACCGATCCCAACTATTTCAAGTGGACCCAGTGGATCTTCCTAAAGCTCTTTGAACACGGTCTTGCCTACAAAAAAGAGATGCCCATTAACTGGTGCCCTCGCTGCAAAATTGGTCTGGCCAACGAAGAAGTTGTAGACAATGGCTGTGAGCGCTGCGGTCATGCAGTAGAAACCAGGGTCAAGAACCAGTGGATGCTGAAAATCACGGCGTATGCTGAAAGATTGATCAATGATCTCGACCTGGTCGATTATATTGAGCGAGCCAAGATTCAGCAGCGTAACTGGATTGGTCGCTCAGAAGGTGCCGATGTGACCTTTAGGATCAAAGATACAGATCAAACACTGACGGTCTTTACCACCAGACCTGACACACTTTTTGGAGCTACCTATATGGTCATTTCCCCGGAACATCCGGTATTAAACACGCTCCAGGACCGCATCGAAAACGTCGGTGCCATTCGCGCTTACCAAGAGGAGGCTCGAAAGAAATCCGAATTTGAGCGTGCGGAATTGAACCACGATAAGACCGGGGTAAGAATTGAAGGCCTTGTGGCGATCAATCCTGTGAATAATGAGGAAATGACGATTTGGGTTTCGGACTATGTCCTAATGAGCTACGGTACAGGAGCGATTATGGCTGTCCCTGGCCATGACCAAAGAGACTGGGAGTTTGCCAAAACCTTTGGCCTGCCCATCATCGAAGTCGTTTCAGGAGGAGATGTAACCGAGGCTGCCTACACCGATACAGAGAGCGGCACCATGGTCAACTCTGGTTTCCTAAACGGTCTGGATGTAGATAGTGCGAAGTCGAAAATTGCCGCCTGGCTTGAAGAGAAGGGTCTTGGAACACCCAAGGTGAACTATAAGTTGCGCGATTGGGTCTTTTCCAGGCAGCGGTATTGGGGAGAGCCCATCCCCCTTGTCCACTGCGATAAATGCGGCTGGGTAGCCATTCCCGAAAGTGAGCTCCCCCTTCGCTTACCCAATGTAGACAACTATGAACCAACGGATACTGGCGAGTCTCCTTTGGCCAAGATGCGGGACTGGGTGGAAACAACCTGTCCTACATGTGGCGGACCCGCCGAACGAGAGACTGATACCATGCCTCAGTGGGCCGGTTCATCCTGGTATTTCATGCGCTACATCGATCCCACGAATGACCAGGAGCTCGCTAGCAAAGAGAAGCTAAACTACTGGATGCCGGTGGATTGGTACAATGGCGGCATGGAACATACTACACTGCATCTCCTGTATTCGAGATTCTGGTACAAGTTCTTGTACGACATCGGTGTTGCCCCAGAACCAGAACCATATAAGAAGCGGACCTCCCACGGAATGATTCTGGGAGAAAACAACGAGAAGATGTCCAAGTCGAGGGGGAACGTGGTCAACCCCGATGATGTAGTAGCAGAGTATGGAGCAGATACCCTCCGTATGTATGAGATGTTTATCGGTGACTTTGAAAAGAGTGTCCCCTGGAGTACCGATGGCGTGCGTGGATGCAAGCGCTTCCTAGATCGGATCTGGAAACTAAAGGATTCGGTTCAGCCCGGTAACACCTATAGTGAAGCTTTAGAGGCGAAGATGCACCAAACGGTTAAGAAGGTCAGTGGCGACTACGAAAGCCTTAAGTTCAACACGGCCATTGCCGCCCTCATGACCCTGCTAAACGAAGTAAACCAGGTGGGAGCAATTAACGAAGCGGAGATGAAGACATTCTTGATCCTGCTCAATCCCGTTGCACCCCACATCACCGAAGAACTCTGGGCGCTTTTGGGCTTTGCCGGTATGCTAAACGAGCAGAGCTGGCCCACCTTTGATGAAGAAAAGACGATTGCCCAAACCATCGCCATCGGTGTGCAGGTGAATGGTAAGGTACGGGGTGATGTTACCGTCAATCTCGATGATTCCCAGGAGGTAGCCCGGGAAAAAGTGATGGCCAACGACAATATTCAAAGAGCCATTGCTGGAACGACGATTGTCAAAGAAATTTATGTTCCAGGACGCATCTACAACATCGTTGTGAGATAGATCTTGCATGAACATGGCAAAGCCAGATACAGTCCCTCCGGACCGTTTCTGGCTTTATTGTTAAGATAGATTGTCTAGTTCCCCATTCTTCCTTGGGTCAACAGTCTCTTGTAGGTCAAATCAACACCGATTGCTCCAATTGGTGCCGTAATCACGATAGCCAATACGGCAACAGCTAGAATTGTATGGCCAGTAGCAATCCCTAGCGACAATGGCACACCACCGATAGCTGCTTGCACGGTCGCTTTTGGGAGGTAGGAGATGGCACAGAACAACTTCTCCTTACGATTCAACTCCGTCTTGAACAGGCTGAAATATACACCAGCTATGCGGAACAATAGGGCT
>JAAZLY010000267.1 GCA_012799115.1 Bacillota bacterium | reverse complement strand
TTAAACAGCGTATGGGTTTCCACGATCATTACCATCCTGCAACTCATCACAAGCGTGCTTGCGGGATATGCCTTTTCTCGCCTAAAGTTTCCAGGCCGCGGTGTGATCTTTATGGTGTACCTCTCAGCCATGATGATTCCGTCTCAAGCTACAATCATTCCATCCTACATTCTCATTCGCAAGGCAGGTCTGATTGACAGCTATGCAGGTCTCACCCTTCCCTTTTTGGCCGGACCTTTCGGTGCTTTTATGATGCGCCAGTTCTTTTTGTCCATGCCAGAATCTCTGGAAGAAGCGGGTATTATCGATGGATGTAGCCGTTTTCAGGTCCTAACGAAGATTGTGCTCCCCTTGAGTAAACCAGCTCTGGCCTCCCTCGGCCTCTTTACCTTTATGGGAGCCTGGAACGATTTTATGTGGCCACTGATTATTATCAATAAGGACTCCATGCGCACATTACAGGTCGGACTTTCTCTGATGCGATCAGACATCTATCCCGACTGGCCGATGATGATGGCCGCTTCGGTAATGGCCACCTTGCCCATTATGATTGCATTTCTGGCAGCGCAAAAGCAGTTTATCGAAAGCCTGACCTTTACCGGAGTCAAGTATTAAGGAGGGGTATGGATGCTATTTGGAGTAACCACTATGACGTTTTACCACAAGCCAATACTGGAAGCCCTAGAACTGATTAAAGATTGCGGTTTTGATTACGCGGAGATCTGGGCAGATCATGCCTGGGATGAAGTGAAGGGAGCTAGCGCCGAAGAGCTCCGGGAGACGTTGACAAGGCTCGATCTGCAATCCACCATCCACTGCCCCATCATGGATATTCGTATCACCAGTCCAAACCGTGGTATTCGCGAGGAGTCCCTACGCCAAACCTATCAGGCCATCGACTTGGCCCGCGATCTAGGTTCAAGGCTAATTGTGATTCATCCGGGGAGTAAGTTCTCGGTTCTGGAACGTTCCGACACCCACTGGAATCTTCAAGTAGAATCCATGGAAAAGATCTTAGATTATGCAGCGCAACAAGGGGTATTGGTCACTGTAGAAAATATGGATAGCGATAAAGAAGTCGTCTCCGTGAAATACTGGGACGACTTAAACCGACTTTTTGAAGACCTCGGTAAACAGGAGAAGTGGGTTACCCTAGACGTGACACATATCAGGGACACAGACCTCGTACTAGACTTCATCGCTCAGGGGGCACCCCACATTGCCCACGTCCATCTCTCCGATGGAACCGCTGAGCAAATGCATCTGAGGATCGGAGATGGCGTTCTAGACTTACGACGCATCGTCAAATCACTACAAGAAAGCGGCTATCAGGGCGTTTGGTCATTGGAGTGTTTTATTGCTGATAATAACAAAGAAACGATGATGGAGGAACTTCGCAGGGCACGCGCGCTTTTTGAATAGGAATCTGTAAGAAAAATGCTTGACTTTGCAAAGGATCTCGGTATAGTTCCCTGTAGCATGGAGAGAAAGAAGGAATATACTGGGAGGTATTGACGAATGAAAGTCAACGAATCAACGAAGCATGAAAGCACAGTCATTCAGTTTGACGCGGATGATGTGCAGAAGAACAAGACCATGGCCGGTCTTGCCTATCTTCTCTTTTTCCTGCCCTTGATCACTTGCCCCGAGTCACAGTACGCCAAGTTCCACGCTAATCAGTCCTTGCTCCTTTGGATCACGGGAATCGCGGGGAGCATCATCTTGGGACTTATCCCCATTATTGGCTGGATCCTTCTGCCCTTCTTCTCTATCGCTGTCTTCGTGATAGGTATCATGGGACTAGTAAATGGATTGAACGGAAACGCCAAAAGATTGCCCATCATTGGAAAGTATACACTCTTAAGTTAGTGTCTTTCTAAGAAGACCCCGCTCTGGGTAGCAGGGTCTTTCATGTTCTAACTGGGTTCAGAGGGTGCGTTCGCTTTTCGGTAAGCCAGGGGCGAAATGCCCTCAACTTGCTTAAAGGTGGTGGAAAAGTGCGAGCTATTAACAAAACCACACTGGCGTGCCACTTCTTCCATGGATACCCTAGTCTTAACAAGCATTCCACGGGCTTTACGGTGACGACACTCCATAATATATTGATGGGGCGTTCGGCCTGCAATCTTTGGGAAGATCTTCTGCAGATATGAGGGGCTCACATAGATAGCATCACTAATGTCCTTCACAGTAATGTTGCTCGTATAATACGTCTCAATATACCTACAAGCCTTCTGGACAATCGCCTCGATACAAGGATTCGCCCCTTCACTCCAGCTTGCTGCAGGTTTGCCATCTCGAATGAGCTGAATCGCAATGCGGTTCTCCAAACTGGTTAGCATAAGAGGACTCGCATCACCATGGTGCGAGACTTCATGGATGAGGGCATCTACGGCCTCGAGGAGAAAGTTACTGAACTTGCTTTCCAGTGAGCTAAATTGTAGAGGTTCTGGATCACCTTGTTCCCCATAGACTCTGTCCATAAACCCTGGGAGCACACAAATGCTCATGTACTGCGCCGTCGTCTTGCTAGCATCTGCGTGAACAAAAATCCTGTCTCCTGGGGCCAGACAGATGAGACTACCCTTCTTGAACTGGTAGCTACCACCATTAATCGTGGCAAGGGGAGGCGTCTCAAAACAGATCACAAAGTGATATTCTTCCACCTCTAATGTTTTTTCAACTACATAGGAATCCGGCAGAAAAACTGCCATGTGCTTAGACAGAATCGATCTAGTTCGACCATAAATACTCGGGGGGATCTTTTTGACGAAGTAGTCAAAATCTCGCATGGCTGTACACCCCTTTATGTCTCGCTCCGATGACCTCGGTCTAAGGAATATTTCTGCGTTGGGGGTAGAATTCCTGTCGCCCAAGATTGATGAAAGACACCAAATGGTGTCTTTCAGGGTTCCTAGAGCAGATTATTTGCCAGTGACAGCCATAAAGGTTTTGCAGCATGTGGCTGTACAAGAATCGACGGATGTTTCGCCAAACTGCTGGACAATGCTTTGGGTCTCTTGATAATCGTAACGATCAGGCAGGGCTTCTCCCACCTCGTCACTGGTTATCAAAATACCCTCCGCCACGCAATAATTATCATCCCACCAGTGGCAATTCTTCACAGTACAGTGAACTTCCATTCCTAACCTCCTCCAAGCGTTTCTCCACTTATGTTGCCAAGAATACGACTTGGATATACATGCCAAAGGTGGTTCGGGAGCTTATATGTCTACCCCTACAGCCTGGAGCCAAGCCCGGGCTATTAGGGCATGACCAGCCGGAGAAGGATGCACCCCATCAGGAGCCCAGAAGCCTGGTTCTCGCCTGGTACAGGCCGCGGCAAAGAGGCCGTCAAGGGGTACATAGAGCGCTCCATACTCCCTAGCAAGCTCCCGAACTGCTTGAATCTTCGGATCTAGATCTTCACGCCAGGCCTTTTGCTCAGGTAGGGCTGGAACCAAGAAGGGTTCCATGAGAATAAGCTTGGTCGTACTAGAATGCTCTTGGAGCCTCTCTAAGAGATTCTGGTAGCTTTGCAGATAACTTTCCGTTGTGGTGTGTAAACCCCTGCTATACCGTCTCCAGCAATCGTTAATGCCAATCAAAATAGAAAGAACGTCGGGTCGTAGATTAAGGCAATCCTCATCCCAGCGGGCTTCTAGATCTGCCACTTGATTACCGCTGATCCCGCGATTGATGAACTGCACCTGCTTTTCTGGATATAGGGAAGAAAATATGCTAGATGCAATGTACACATAGCCTGTCCCGAGCGTATCGGTCTCCCGATCCCGGTGAGTATCGGTGATGCTATCACCTTGAAACAATACGACATCTCCTTGTTGAATGAACATCTGATCCATCTCCTTGTATTATTAGTGAGTGTCAATCACCGCAGGGAAATCCTGGATTCCCATGAGTTTCCCTATGCGAACTGGAATTTCTGTAATATCCAAAGTGCCGGTAAACTGTTCGGCGCCCGTTCCAAAGGCGTAGATGGGAACCATCGCTGCAGTGTGCCCGGTAGAGAGCCAACCATAGTTTACCCTTTCCCCCTCTGGAGTTCCGCTTGTCACCCCAAAGCCACCTGTTTCATGATCTGCAGTCACGACAACCAATGTCCCAGGATGCTCCTTCGCGTATTCTAGGGCAAGTCCTACTGCGTTGTCAAAGGCGATTAGGTCTGCCATCATCTCCTCTACACTATTGCTATGTCCCGCTGTGTCGATGCGAGCTCCTTCCACCAGCAGGAAGAATCCCTGGGGGTTCTGGGCCACAATCTCAAGGGCCCGGGATGTCATCTCGGTGATCGTAGGTTCGGTGGGAAAACGGGTCACTTCAAAGCTCATGCCCCCACCCATAAAAAGACCAATTAACTTAAGATCGGAGCTCACCTTCAAGTCGAGAAGCCCTTCCCGATCATAGACATAGGTATAACCATCCTCTAGAGCCTGGGTCATTACCGAGCGGGATTTGGGCTCTCTGGTAAAGGGATTAATGCCAAATGCATCTCCGCCTCCACCGAGAAGTACGTCAGGCTCCGCATTTAGCATATCCTCGGCAATCTGCTTCTCTACAGAACGCAGATCGGCGTTTACCAAGAATGCCGCTGGGGTAGCGTCAACAACCTTTGCCGTTGTTACAATCCCTATACTCAAACCCTCTTCTTTCGCCTTCCGCATCAGACTGATGACTGGAGTGCCGTCAGGGAGTGTAGCCAAACGTCCGTTATCGGTGCGATAGCCGGTGGCCAGTGCAGTTGCAGCTGCCGCCGAGTCAGTCACTAAGTTGTCATGGGAAAAGTTGATCGAAAGACCTGTATAGGCCATCGTGTCAAGAAATAGTCTAGAGTAGGCACCATTCTCTAAACTGACCCTGGCGGCTGTAATTTGATTCAGACCCATGCCATCACCGACAAGGAGAATTACATTCTTAACTAAGCCCTCGGCGCCACTCACGCCTGGACATTGCGTCCACAACCCTAATAGCAAGAAAACGAATAACAGTGGGATCCAAGCCTTCCTCCCCAGGAGCCTGATCATTTTCATTCCTCCCTTGTTAGTTCATCGGTGTATCTTTAGGGATATGGATCAAATTCCCTGCTCCAGACTGATAATTTGGCTTAGGGAGGAATTCACAGGAACTTCCAGAAATTAACGTATACCAGGAAAAGGCCTATGTCCTGCCGGACTTGGGCAGAAGGAGGTTAAAATGTATAGCTTTCCCCGTGATTTGTATGTTGATGTCCGCGTAGAAGAATCCTTCGATACGCAAATCCGCTTCAAGCAGCTTGATCTGCAAAGTCAAAAGGTTCGCAAGGAAAAGGGCGCTTTTATCCGTGTTTTCGATGGGCAGCGCTGGTATTACAGCTCTACCACCAATACGGACGATGTTCAAGCACAAATCGATACCTTAGCGGCCATGGCCAACCCGAATCCTGAAATCCTGTCACATCCTTTAGTGGCAGCCTTTGAGGTAAACCAAGAGACTGTCTTACAGTACGAAAAAAGCTCTGTAACCGATGTTCCAATCCAAGAGAAGCAAGATCTCCTGCATGAGATCATTAGGCAGATCAAAGACGAGACCATCGTCAACCACTCCTCCTATTATGTGGATAACAAGACGATCAAGTCCTTCTACTCCTCCAAAGGCGCTGCCATCACCTATGATCAGCAGACGTGCGGCATTCGAGTTACACTAGATGTAGTGGCTGGGGAGAATAAAGATCAGGTTTCCATTTCCAAAGGGGCTACGAGCGTGTCTGAACTTCGAGGATATGCCGATTATCTCCAACAAGAGATTGCCAAGAGCGTGGCTTTTGTCCGCTATGCCCAGCCTGTTGTACCAGGTGAATATGCCGTCCTACTCAGCCCTGAAGCAACAGGTGTCTTTACCCATGAGAGCTTTGGGCATAAGAGTGAGTCTGACTTCATGGTCGGTGATGAAACCATGCGGGCCGAATGGGCTTTGGGTAAACAGGTGGGCCGTGATCTTTTGAATATCATTGATGATGGAACGATTACAGGCAATGGATACGTCCCCTTTGATGATGAAGGAACGCGGGGAAGAAAGACGGAAATCATCTCTGGTGGTCTTCTAACTGGCCGTTTGCATAGTACCGCCACGAGTGTAGCCTTAGAAGAAGGCTTGACTGGAAATGCAAGAGCAGTAGACTTTCAATTTGAGCCTATTGTACGCATGACCACGACGTATATCGATAAAGGTACTAGACCCCTTCAGGATATTCTGGCAGAGATGGACCAGGGAATTTATCTCGAGACGCTCAAGCACGGTTCTGGTATGTCCACCTTTACCCTCGCCCCAGCCCGGGCGTACAAAATTGAAGGCGGGAAAATCACGGATCCTGTGAAGATCTCTGTCGTAACTGGCGATGTCTTTAGTACACTCCTAGAAGTGGATGCAGTTAGCGAAGAGTTTGAACTGACTAGTTTTGTTGGCGGAGGATGCGGGAAAATGGAGCAATTCCCACTACCCGTAGGTTTTGGCGGTCCCTATACTAGGGTCAGAAAATTACAGGTACAATAGGGGGGAACAAGGGTGAACTTGAAGCAAGAGTTTATTACCATTCAAGAAAAAGAGACGACTGCTCGAGTCCAGCAAAGCCGTGTTCAGGCCGTTCGCCTGAAGGATATTACAAAGAAGGGTGTCAGGGTCTATAGTGAAGGTAAGATCGGCATTTCAGGTGCTGTGGGTGAGGCTTCCGATGCGCTACTACTTGAACAGGCTGAGCAAAACCTCAGCGCTGGCATTGCGTACCCCTATCCCCTTACGAAGGATTACAAGGATCATCGCAATTACAATGAAGCTCCCTTGAGTTCCAAGGAAGTCCTCGAGTATGCCGAGGAGGTATTAGCTGTTCTGAGGAACGAGTATCCTGACTTTAGCTTCAGCGAGTTTGTCGCGTCAAATGAGATTAACGTGCAAATTCGTAACAGCGAAGGCTTGGATCTTGTATACCAAGATGCCTTTTTCAATATCCAATTGATTCTCAAAGAGAAGGCTACAGCCAATCTCTTTGATGGTGGTCTCTCGTATCTAAGCCGCCAAGTGGATATCGAACGCTTCTTGAACTTCAACCGCGGTTTCTTGGAAGCCTATCGTAACAAGGTGGACCTTCCCAAAGACCGTCGCTTGCCTGTTTTTACGATTGGTACATCCAGCATTAACGGTTTCTTGGGCCGCGCTTTGCACGGTGAACGTTTTGCCAAGGGTAGTTCCCTGTTCAGCGGTAAGTTAGGCGAGAAACTCTTTTCAGAGAGAGTGACCCTTGATCTGATGCGGGATCCGCAGTGTTCCCTACGGCCCTTCTTTGATGCAGAAGGCGTAGTGTTACCAAACGATACCCTCAGCCTAATCGAAAACGGCAAACTCGTCAGAGTGCTAACTGACAAAAAAACCGCTCAACTGTATGATCTTGAGCACACCGGTGCAGCCACGGGGGCGTATGATGATCCGCCCACAATCGATGGTGCCCACGGACAATCCCTGGCCTTTAGAACGGATAGCCAAGACGTCAAAGGGGTGTTAGCTGGTCAACCAGGGATTTTCGCCTTTATCTTCTCTGGAGGAGACTTCACCGCTGACGGAAGTTACGCTACTCCAGTCCAGATCAGTTTCCTGTTTGATGGCGAGCGCTTGATTGGGAAACTGCCCGAGTTTACGATGCGGTCACACATCAACAAGATGCTTGGCGAGGATTACATCGGAACCTTTGATAATAACAGTCTGTACCTTGGTGACATTCCAAGCCAGCTACAGGGCTATTTCATGGATATTGTGAAGTAACATATAGTAGCCGGGTGTTGATCAAAAAACAGCGCCGTACCACCTTTGTGGTTCAGCGCTGTCTTGCCTTAGATTCTCTTCGTCATTCTTGCAGATATCGACGCTTCTTACTTACCATTCACCAGGTCCATGGGAACCTTAACGGGAAAGCCTACAGGCAGTCGTCTCGGATCTGTAATCTCATTGTATTCAACGACGGCATTCACCAAAGTAGGACGTGGAGATGGTCTGAAGCGAGCTACAATTCCCCACACACTATCTCCTGGTAGGAGCCGGACTTCAACGATAGGGCAGGTGTGCTCTTCTGCTTCGATCAAGTTCTCTTGGTATGTAGCTTCTGCTAGAGGAGCCATTACCTGAATCGTACGGTCAGTCTCGGTCTCAAGCTCTAGAAGGCTGGCGGAACCTTGTACTTGCGCATCTTCGTTCCGTTCTACAGCCTCTTTAGCTTCCTGGACCTCGACCTTAATTTCATCCAGCATGACCTTAATGGCGGCGAGTTCTTCCCCAATCTGCTGATTGGCTGTCGCCCAGGATTCTCTATCTATCCAGTTTGGTTCTGCAGCGGGCGTTGCGGCCTCCTCTGCTTGCCTGGTCTCAACCAGCGTGAGCGTCTCTATGACCGATTGCAGCGATTTGTCTTGTGCACCTTGCCGAGCCTCTAGGTCAGCTAGTGTTTTTGTGATGGATGCCATGAAGTCTTGCATTTGCGCATTTGCATCAGCCCAAGAGTCTCTGTCTAGCCAATTGGGCTCGACCGCAGGTTTTGCAGCTTCTTCTGCTTGCCTGGTCTCAACCAGCGTCAGCGTTTCTATGACCGATTGTAGCGATTTGTCTTGTGCTCCTTGCCGAGTCTCTAGGTCAGCTAGAGTTTTTGTGATGGATGCAAGGGAGTCTCGCATCTTTTCATTTGCGTCGGCCCAAGAGTCTTTGTCCAGCCAATTGG
>JAAZLY010000266.1 GCA_012799115.1 Bacillota bacterium | reverse complement strand
AGAAGCCGATCGTTATTATCCGCCCGTCCAAAGGTATAGCTTAACGCCTCCTGAAGGCCTGCCCCGACCAGCATCGCTCTAAGCTTATCAGCCAGCTCCAAACGCCTGCTTTGCCCACCAGAGCTCGATGCGTCAGCAGGTAGAGTGCTCGGTAGATTCTCTAGGCCCCAAATGCGGACAATTTCCTCGATTAGATCGGCGGAAATCTTTACGTCTGTTCGATGTGACGGCACGGTGACATTCCAGCTGCCCCTAGCCTGTTCCTCTACCTCAAAACCAAGACGTTCTAAGATATTCCGACTCGTTTCTTCGGGAACGGCGACCCCCAAGAGCTGGTCGATTTCCTCCAGATGAAGCTCAATCACGCATGGTTTCCGTTGGCTCGAATCAATATCGATGTGTCCGCCAAAAACTCTTGCCTGAGCGAGCTGCTGCAACAGATGAATGGCGCGTTTGCTCGCAAAAAGCGTCCCGCTAGCGTCAATTCCCTTTTCGAACCTTGCCGAGGACTCCGAACTCAGTCCGAGGGCCCTACTTGTTCTGCGGACATTCACAGGCGCAAAGTTAGCGGTCTCCAAGAGGACTTGGGTCGTCTCCTCCGATACTTCACCCTGGAGACCACCCATGACACCGGCAACACATCTAGGGCGGCTGGCATCACAGATCAGGAGCATTTCTGAACTGAGCTCCCGGGTGACCCCATCAAGTGTCTCGATCGTCTCATCTTGCTTTGCTGTGCGAACCACCAAGCGTCCCTCTTGGAGTTGTTCGAAGTCAAAAGCGTGCAGAGGCTGACCGGTTTCCAACATAACGTAGTTGGTGATATCCACTACATTATTAATCGGGCGCATACCTGCGGCCTGCAGGCGTAACTGCATCCAAAGGGGTGATTCGCCTACTTTGATCCCTTCGAGCAAGGCGGCAGTATAACGTGGACAACGTTCCTTATCTTCCACCACAACACTTGTTTTTTCTGTGACGGAGATGGCGAGCTCCTGGTAATCGATGGAAGGCATGTTCAGCTCTCCACCTGTCAACGCCGCCACTTCTCTGGCAATCCCTAATACACTCATGCAATCCGGTCGATTGGCGTAGACAGACACGTCTAGTACGGCATCATCCAGACCCACAGCTTCGACCAAGGGTGTGCCAAGCCCGAGGCCCTCTGGCAAAACCCAGATCCCTTCATGAGCGTCGCCCAGGCCAAGCTCCGCTTGGGAACAGATCATGCCATAGGAAGCAACGCCTCGAATCTCAGTAGGTTTTATGTTCAGGCCTCCGGGTAGCAAGGCTCCCTCTAATGCCACAGCAACAGTTTGCCCCGCTGCAACATTAGGCGCACCACATACTATACTATATGTCCCTCGTTCACCAACATCCACAGTACAAACTTTGAGGTTGTCTGCCTGGGGATGCTTCGTGACTTCGCGGACAAATCCAATGTAGACGTGGGGCAACTCTGGAGCAAGGGGTGTAATTCCCTCCACCTCAAGGCCCGCCATGGTCAAACGCTTGGCGAGTTCTTCTGGCTCCCAGGGAATCTGGACATAATCTTGTAACCATTTATAGCTAATTAACATGAGAGGTCCCCCTAACTATTGAATTGCTGCAAGAAGCGAACGTCATTCTCAAACAAGAGGCGAATGTCACCGATACCGTACTTGAGCATGGCAATGCGCTCAACCCCCATCCCAAAGGCAAAACCGGTCACCTCTTTAGGGTCATAGCCCACCTGGCTTAGTACATTAGGGTGAACCATCCCAGACCCCAGAATCTCCAGCCAACCGGTATCCTTACAGACGCGGCATCCCTCTCCCTTACAGATGATGCAGGAGACATCAATTTCAGCGCTAGGTTCAGTGAAGGGGAAATAACTTGGACGCAAGCGGATCTTAGTGTTGGAACCAAACATACGCTCCGCAAAGAGCTGTAGTGTTCCCTTTAGATCAGCAAAGGTGATTCCTCGATCGACAACCAGCCCCTCAATTTGATGAAACATCGGTGAATGGGTAATGTCCGAATCGGCCCGGTAAACCTTTCCGGGGGCTAAAATGCGGATTGGTGGTTGCTTTTTTTCCATTGTGTGAATCTGCACCGGGGAAGTCTGACTTCTCAGCAAGAGCTTCTCGGTGATAAAGAAGGTGTCTTGCATGTCCCGAGCGGGGTGATCCGGCGGAATGTTCAGAGCTTCGAAATTGTAATAATCCCACTCGATTTCGGGACCTTCCACAATCTCATAGCCCATGTTCATGAAGATCGTCTTCGTCTCATCGATAATGCGAGTGATGGGATGAACAGTGCCCCGTGTAATGGTACGTCCCGGAAGCGTGATGTCTAGTCCTTCAGCCAAGAGTCTCTGTTTCTCTTCAGCGTCAAATAGTTGCTGCTCCCGCTTTTCCCAGAGCAACTCCAGCTCATCGCGGACCTCATTAACTAGTTTCCCAAAAAGGGGTCGTTCGTCGGGAGGCAGTTGCCCGGTACTTCGCAAAATCAGGGTAAGTTCCCCTTTTTTGCCTAAAAACCTGACCCTAGCCTCATTCAACTCTTGAACCGTTTGCGCCTGTTCACAGGCGTCCAATGCATTTGTCCTGATCTCGTAGACCTTACTTTGCACGTAAAAACCTCCCTGCATCTTTGATTGTAAAAACAAAAAACTTCTCGCATCCCAACCTAATACAAGGTTAGGGACGCAAGAAGTACGCGGTACCACCCTATTTGGCATAGACTCCAATAAGTCTGCCCAACTCAAATCCTGTAACGGAGGAATCCGACAAGGCCTACTACTACTTCAGCCTGTGGCTCAGGAGTGAATTCAACCCACTTTTCATCCAAGAAGACTCTCAGCCGCTGATCTTCTCTCTCTAAGGAGGCCATGGATCTACTCTTCTCCTTCATCGCATTTAGCTATTTATCAGTGTAGCACACTCTTACTGACTTCCAAGAGTTGCCGGTATAATAGATAGGCGCTTACCGAACCTGTCGACACAAAAATCTGCCAAACAACCTGTGGTGTTAGATTCACGAAAAAACCTCCCACGTGTTCGTCTAGTAAGGAGATTATATCATAGAATCGAGGTTGTTACAACGAGACACTTTAGCCTACGAGAAACCAAGCTTCAATGCTACCGGCAACAAGCAAAGCAAGGCCACCAGCTAGAAGCAATGCCTTCTCCGCCTTTTCAAATCGGATGTCACGCAGGGCTCTTTGCTCATCCCAGGTTTTGGCTGGAAAAGTCTTCGCAATCAAGAGCGACTTCGTTAAGGTGGCCCCACAAGCAATAGCATAGGCTGTTGTTTCCCACAGTCCAATGCGCAAGTACTGCATATTTGCCGCAGCCACAGAGGCAAAAGGCACTTCAAATCCATTACTACCAGCTAGCCAACCAATGCCCAGTCCCTGCAGGATCAAGATTGCTAGTCCCGGCGTGAACCAACCGAACCGTAGGAAGATGTTCCCTGCCACAATAAGAAGACAGATCAGTAGATTACGACTTAGGATAAACAGCAGGGTGGCTACGAAGCCTCCTTCTGCCCCGAATCCACTGGGTACAGAAGGTACATTTTGCCATGCCCCCCGGTGCGTCCAGAAGCTGATCAAAAAAACGCTCCATAGCAATAGCTGAAGTCCGACCCAAAGAAAAAGGGTTCGCCTTCCTGGACTAACTCGATATAGATACTCCATGTTGTTCCACCTACTCCCTTGGTATTACGAAGCAAAGTATTCACCAAGGAGTATGGAAAATCCTGCCTTATTATATGTTCTCTAACCGGTGTTGCCTGAGGATCTCATAGAGTAAGACACCTGCAGCTACTGAAGCATTCAACGATTCTACCATACCAACTAGGGGAATCTGCACCTTCAAGTCTGCTACAGCACGGAAACAGGGATGCACTCCGTGGGCTTCATTACCAATCACAACAGCCATATCCTGAGGGTAACGAACATCCCAGTAGTTGTCGGAATCTATCAAGTCAGCAATGACTATGGCGGTCTTATTCGCTTTGAGTAGTTCAAGAGCTTCGTCTCTCTGTAGGAGCCAATGGGGTAAACTAAAGATCGCACCCATGCTTGAGCGCAAGACTTTGGGGTTATATAAGTCCACTGAACCTTCAATCACAAGAAGGCCGCTACACCCAGCAGCAACTCCTGTGCGCAGCAAAGTGCCCATGTTCCCCGGATCCTGAATACCATCGGCGATGAGCATGACACCCGCGCAAACGAGTGGCCAAGTGGGCTTACGGGCTACGGCGACAACACCTTGGGAATGTACCGTATCCGTCAGCTCACCAAAGACCGGCTCGCTACAATGAAAGGAAGGAATATTCGCCTCAGAGGCCCGGCGAACTAACTCCATCCCACGGGGCGTATCGGTGAGCCTTGATGTGAAGAAAACTGTCTCAACATAGGGCGTAGCCAAAGCCTCTTCCACTAGGCGGACCCCTTCCAGAAGAAATATCCCCCGTTGATCGCGGTACTTTTTTTGCTGCAGTTGCTTTGCATCACGAATTTGTTCGTTCCTCTTACTGGATATCATCGCCTGTTCCATCGAAGTCCTCCCCACAGAAAAGAAACACCCGGAGGATTGACCGCCCGGGTTTCTTGTGATCCGAATTACTGTTTAGCAATGGCGACCAAATCGGCAAAGCCAGATTCGTCGTGAACTGCAATATCAGCTAGGACTTTGCGATTCACTTCTACACCATTTCTCTT
>JAAZLY010000004.1 GCA_012799115.1 Bacillota bacterium | reverse complement strand
GGCAAGGATCATAGTCCTCATTTGCATTTATACACCTCCCTTTCGCCTATAATATTCCCCAAAAGTTTCCTGCTATTCACGAAAATGGAGCGCCGGCAAAAAAGGGGAAATGGAGCGTTGTCACAAGCACGCGCAAAAGCCACCCCGCAATTACGGAGTGGCTTTTCTTCGTTGTCAGTCTATGGAGTGCTTGTGACTCGTTCGACAAACAGATACTTGTAAAACCCAATTACATTTAGGATGCTACCCGTAACAGAAGCAACAATCACACAGGTCATGGCTATACGGGCAATTGTCCCATGGTAAGTGCCTGGGAACAGGTAACCCACAATCTTGTAAAGCAAAAGGGGAATGTAGAGGGCAAGCCAGATAAAGGCACGATCGTAGAAGCGCTTAACCGAGACATCATGAACCATGAACCTCTTCTTACTCACCACAAACAAGGCGATCCCCGAATGCATGGCTAACAAGAATACTACAAACAACCAGCCATCAGCCACTTGTAGCAAGGAGATGAAGGTAAAGGTAACAAGATTTGCGAGGACAAACAACATATAGTTTCGGGTCTTATCTGTCACTCCTTAACTCCTTACATCCGGTTTTGCCAAAGTTCGATCATAGTCCTGCGGCAGCTCGCCGTTGGGAAAGCCATTCACCAAATGGCAAGCGACATGATGATCCTCCTCCACCTCTATCAGGCCTGGAGGGACTGTCTTGCAGCCCTCCATCGCCTGAGGACAGCGCTGCCAAAAACGGCACCCTACGGGCGGATTAATGGGGCTTGGAATGTCCCCCTGCAAAATGGCCTGCTTCCGTCTCTCGTCAAAGGATGTGTCCAAAACCGCAGCCAACAGGGCCTGGGTATAAGGATGCTTCGGATCCCTAAAGATTTTATCACTATCCCCCGACTCCATCACCTTCCCGAGATACATCACAGCCATACGGTCGCAGATGTTCTTTACATCCGCTAGGTTATGGGAGATAAACACATACGTCAGTTTCAACTGTTCTTGAATCTCAACCAAGAGGTTCAGGATCTGAGCATGAATGCTCACGTCTAAAGCCGATACCGGTTCATCGCAGACCAAAAAGCTGGGATTGAGACTTATGGCCCGGGCAATTCCGATTCGTTGCCTTTGACCACCAGAGAAGTCGGAAGGATGACGATACAAGTCTTCCGAGGACAGACCCACTAGTTCCAGAAGTTCAACCACTCTAGCCACCATAGCTTCTTCGCTGTCCTCACCCCGAATGAACATGGGTTCAGAGATGAGCTGATAGACATTAAAGCGTGGATTCAACGATGAAAAAGGATCCTGGAAGATCATCTGCATCTGGCGGCGGGTCCGTTTGAACTCCTCTCGAGGTAGGGCATTTAGATCCGTACCATTAAAGAGTACCTGTCCATTGGTGGGTTTGACCATGCCAATCATGGTATTCGCCAATGTCGTCTTACCGCAACCCGATTCACCTACGATTCCAAAGGTTTCACCATGCCTAATCGTTAGAGATACATCACTAACGGCCTGAATAACGCCGCGATTAAAGAAGGGCAAACCCCCCTTGACGGGAAAGTGGACTGACACATTCTTCATGCTTAGAATTTCACTCACGTTCTGCCCCTCCTGTCCTTAATGGATGAAAACATCGCACTTCCCTATCTTGGCCAATGGGCTGTAGAGGCGGCATCTCCTTCTTGCACTGTTCCGTTGCATACTCGCACCTAGGGTGAAAGTAGCAACCACTAGGCTTGCGGGCCGGATGGGGCACCGTACCGGGAATTTGGGTGAACTTCCGCTTCTTGTCGGTCAGTCTGGGAACAGCTGCCATCAAGCCTACGGTGTATGGATGGTAAGGAGACGTAAAGAGCTCCTTGACCGGGGCCTTTTCCACAAT